>CALXEH010000001.1 GCA_944387285.1 uncultured Oscillospiraceae bacterium
TTCACAAAATTTATGGATTAATTCTTTCTAAGGGGAAATACCGCAGGGGCATTTTGCCTTTACATTCCAGCTCGCCGCGGATAACATGGGCGACGGCGGCGATGGTGTGGGTGCTGTATTCCCAGGCGGCGATGCCGGCGGCGTGTTTGGGCAGGTAGCGCAGCTCGTAGGGCTCGCGCAGGGCGACGACGAGCATGGGGATTTTGAGCTTGCCGAGGGCGAGCATGAGTATGAGCTGGCCGCTGTTGCGCAGGCCGCTGCTGGTGTTGAGCACGATGCAGCTGGCGTCCTTCGCCCGTTTCACGATGGAGGCGATCTCCTCGGAGTCGGGGTCGTCGGAGCAGAGGGCCCAGCTGCCGCCGAAGCGCTTGGCCATGACCATGGCGAAGCTCGGCGTGCCGGTGACTGCGCTTTGGGCCTGGTTGGCGCGGATGCCGGCGCAGCCGGTGAAGAACGGGCGCTCGCCCAGCTTGGGCACGGGGCCGTTTATGAGCACCAGGCTGTCCTCGAGCAGGTCACGGGCCTCGCCGCGCAGCTTGAAGATCATGGGCGGCTCCACCCTCGGCAGGCCGGTGAAGCGCGCCTTTGCGGCGGCTATCCTCTCCCCTGCGCGCTTGAGGCTCTCGGTCGCGCCGAGTTCCCAGAGCTTTTGGGCACATTCGCGCGCGAGGCTTGCGGTGTGCGAGATGCAGACGATGTCCGCGCCCGCCTCCAGCGCCGTCGTCGCGGCGTGGACGGTGCCGTAGAACTTCGCCACGGCGTCCATCTCCATGCAGTCGCTGATTATGACGCCCTCAAAGCACAGCTCCTCGCGGAGCAGGCCGGTCAGGATGCGCTTTGACATGGTCGCGGGCAGGCGTTCCGGCTCCAGCGCCGGGAAGAGCACATGGCTCGTCATGATGGCCGGGATGCCCTCGGCGATGGCGCGTTTGAAGGGCACGAGCTCGCAGGCGTCGAGCTCCGCGCGGCCCTTTTCGACCTTGGGCAGGCCGATGTGCGAGTCGGTGTCCGTGTCGCCGTGGCCCGGGAAGTGCTTGCCGCAGGGCATTACGCCGCCGTCGAGCAGGCCGCGCATGAAGCCCATGGCGCGTTCGGCGGCCTCTTCGGGCACGTCGCCGAAGCTGCGCACGCCCACGACCGGGTTGAGCGGGTTGGAGTTCACGTCCAGCACGGGCGCAAGGTCGAAGTTCACGCCCGCCTCGCGCAGCTGTGCGGCGGTTATGACTGCGGCCCTGTAGGGCGCGTCGCCGCCCGCCGCCGCGAGCGCCAGGCCGCCCGGCGTTATGGCCATGTCCGGCGAGAAGCGCGAGACCACGCCGCCCTCCTGGTCGATGGCGATGAAGGGCTCGATGCCCGTCTCGCGCACGATCAGCCGGCGTATCGACGCGCACAGCCGCTTGAGCTGGGCCGCGCTCTCGACATTCCTGCGAAACAGTATGACGTTGCCGACCTTGCACTCGCGCACGAGTTCTATGAATCCGGCGTCCAGCTCGGTGCCGGGAAAACCGGCCATGAGCCTTTGGCCGACGGCGATTTTGAGATCCATGCGCTCACTCCTCTCCCAGAGCTTTGGCGACTATGCCGCCGTTATCCTCGAGCCTGCGCGCCGCTTCCTGCGCGTCCAGGCCCTTTGCCAGCATGACTATCGCGGTCTTGGCCGAGTAGCCGCACTGCTCGAGCGCCGCCCTCGCCTCGTCCTCGGAGACGCCCGTCGCCGTGGCGGCGATGTTTATCGCCCGGCGCACGAGCTTTTCATTCGTGGGCTTCACGTCCACCATCAGGTTGCCGTAGACCTTCCCGAGCCGTATCATCGCGCCCGTGGAGAGCATGTTGAGCACCATCTTCTGCGCCGTGCCGGACTTCATCCGCGTGGAGCCGGTGATGACCTCGGGCCCGGGCTCGACGCCAATGCCGATGTCAGCTGCGGCGTTCATCTCCGAGCCCTTGTTGCAGGTGACCGCCACGGTTACGCAGCCGAGGCCCTTGGCGTAGTCCATCGCGCCGAGCACATAGGGCGTGCGCCCGCTCGCGGCGATGCCGACGAGGATGTCCTTTGCGCACAGGCCGACGGCCTTCATGTCCTCCGCGCCGCCCTCGAAGCTGTCCTCCGCGCCCTCGACGGCCTTGAAGAGCGCCCGCTCGCCTCCGGCGATGACGCCCTGCACCATGCCCGGCTCGGTGGAATACGTCGGCGGGCACTCCACGGCGTCCAGGATGCCGAGCCGCCCGGAGGTGCCGCAGCCGCAGTAGATGAGCCTGCCGCCGTCCCGGAGCGCCGCGTATATCGCGTCCACCGCCCGGGATATCTCGGGCAGCTCGCGCTCCACGGCAAAGGCGACCTTCTTGTCCTCCTCGTTTATGAGCCGCAGCATCTCGAGGGTCGGCAGCCGGTCTATGCAGGCGGTGTTAGGGTTCCTCTGTTCAGTTGGCAGCTGGTCGAGCCGTACCATATCAAAACTCGCTTTCCTTTAAATTATCCAACAGTGCCTCGTGTACCGAGCGCCGGAATGTGTTCATATCCGCCGTGGGCAGGTGGTCGTAACAGAGCCGGTTCGTGAGCAGCGCGAGCCCGACGCCGCGTTCGCGGTCGAGCCAGAGGCTGGTGCCGGTAAAGCCCGTGTGCCCGCAGCCCGTCGGGAAGGCCCCGCCCGTGTGGAAGGTGAGGCAGCGCCCCTCGCAGCCCGGCTGAGGCGTCACGCCGCCGAGATAGGCCGGGTCATCCGTCGCAAGATAAAAGCGCCCGAGCGCCGCGACCATGTCCGCCGTGCCGAAAAGCCCCGCGTGGCCGCTGACGTCCCGCCAGAAATAGTGCGCGTTGCCGTCGTTCGGCTCGCCGGCGACGTCGGTGCAATGCGGCCGGAAGCCTGAAAACACCATGCCCCTGTCGCGGCACATGCCCTCCTCCACCGCGTTGTCGCGGCAGGACGGCACGAACTCGAGGCCCCTGTCGGGCCGGTAGCTGACACCGAAGCCCAGCGGGTCGATGGCCGCCTCGAGCGGCGCTCCCCTGACCTTCGCCAGGATAAGCCCCAGCAGCATGTAGCCGAGGTCGCTGTAGACCATGCCCTCTCCCCTGCCCTGAGCCGCCAGCAGCGCCTCGAGGGCCTCGAAAAACGGCCGCCCGTCGGCGTAGAATGGGTACCAGGCAGGCAGGCCCGAGGTGTGGGTCAGCAGCGAAAACACGCTCATGCCCCTCAAAAAATCCTGCCCCAGCAGCCGCCCCGCGTCGTCCTCCAGCGCGAGCAGCCCCTCCTTCACGGCGGTCAGCACCGCCGTCGAGGTGAAGGTCTTCGTCAGCGAGGCGAGGTCGAAGTACCGCCCGCCCGCGCCCTCTGTCGCGCCGCGCTCCAAAACGCCGTCCCTTCCGAACAGCGCCCACTCGGCATACGGGAAAATGCCGTCCTGCGCTCCGCGCCGTATGAGCTTTTCTGCGGCGAGCATAAAATACCCCTTTTCTTTTGCGTGGAAATAATGTATCATATAAATCAGTAATTTGGTAACATTATATCACAGCCTTTTTTTCAGCGCAACAGTGCATATTGCTGTGATTCACAAACCCTTTTTGGACATTACAGCCAGAGGTGAGACTTATGCTCAAGGAAATCGCAGAAAAACCCATCCGCCGCATCGTGGGCCTGATGTCGGGCACGAGCGTGGACGGCATCGACGCGGCGCTGGTGGAGTTCACCGGCCCGCCGGAGCGGCCGGAGCTGAAGCTGCTGGCCTTTGAGGACCGGCCCTTCCCGGAGGAACTGCGCCGGGGCATATTCGAGCTTTTCGACCCGGCGAAGGCGACGGCGGACCGGCTGGGGCGCATGTCGTACGTTCTGGGCAAGCTCTACGCGCAGGCGGCGCTCTCGGTCATCGAGCGCGCGGGGCTTTCCGCCGCCGAGGTGGACGCCGTGGCCTCGCACGGGCAGACCATCTGGCACGCGCCGGAGGAGGCGGAGTTGTGCGGTCTGCCCGCGCGCTGCACGGTACAGATCGGCGAGGGCGCGGTCATTGCGCAGGACACGGGGCTGGTGACGGTCTCGGATTTCCGGGTCGCCGACCTTGCGGCGGGCGGCCAGGGCGCGCCGCTGGTGCCGTTCACGGAGTACATATTATATAGTACGCCCGAGCGCACGCGGCTTTTGCAGAACATCGGCGGCATCGGGAACATGACGGTGCTGCCTGCGGGCTGTGCGCCGGAGGAGGTCTTCGCCTTCGACACCGGGCCGGGCAACATGCTCATCGACGCCGTGGCCGTGCGCGCCACGGGCGGGCGCGAGCGCTTCGACCGGGACGGGCAGCTGGCCGCGGGCGGGGCGGTGGACGAGGCGCTGCTGGCAAGGCTCAAGGCCGAGCCGTACTACTCCCTGCCCCTGCCCAAGTCCACGGGCCGCGAGCTCTTCGGCGAGCAGTACCTGGAGCGCATCCTGGCCTTGGGCCTGCCCTGGGCAGACCTCGCCGCGACGCTGACAGAGCTGACCGCCTGGTCGATAGCCGACGCCTACGAGCGCTACGTCCTGCCGCGCTGCCGGGCTTCGGAACTGCTGGTCGGCGGCGGCGGAAGCTATAACAAAAACCTCCTGAGCCGCCTCCGGGCGCATTTCGCGCCTCTTGGTGTGGAGGTCAAAACTCAGGAGGATGTGGGTCTGAGCAGCGACGCCAAGGAGGCCGTGGCCTTCGCCCTGCTGGGCGACCGCTGCCTTGCGGGCCTGCCGAACAGCCTGCCTTCCGTCACCGGGGCGAAAAACGCCGCCGTC
This sequence comes from uncultured Oscillospiraceae bacterium, assembly GCA_944387285.1. Lineage (GTDB taxonomy): Bacteria > Bacillota > Clostridia > Oscillospirales > Oscillospiraceae > Scatomorpha. The sequence continues at coordinate 4,749 of CALXEH010000001.1, forward strand.
ATGGGCAAGATATCCCTGCCGCCGCCGAGACCGTGAGCGGCACGGCGGAGCCGATGTCGAAGGCGGGCCGCTCAGTCAGATACACCGGCTCGACGCCGCGCCCGCGCAGATAGGCCTCGATGCGCGCCCTGTCCGGGTGCAAGTCCAGCCGTCCGGTGAAGGCCATGCGCTCGGGCGACAGCTTGAACGACGCGCCGCCGATGAAGCCGGTGTCGAAGCCCTCGAGTTCAATATATCCGGGCCGTATCCCGAGCACGTCTAGGCCGTGCCGGGATGCGGCCTTTGCTATGCCCGCGTCCGAGGTGATGATGGCGCCCTCGTCCACGACGCAGGTGCTGCACCTGGCGTAGCCCTGGCGCACCTCGATGCGCTCAAAGCCCGTGATATGCGGGTCGGAGATGCGGAAATCGTGGATGCAGAAGCGCCCGACGATGCAGGCGCACAGCCGCGCGTCATCCGGGTAGGCCCTCCCCTGCCCCTCGACTTTGACGACGTCGAGGCCGATATCCGGCAGGCTGTCGAGATAGGTCAGCACCCGCCCGCCGCCGAGGTCGAGCAGCATGAGGTCGGCGTGGCCCGAGAGGCGCGTATCCACGTTCGGGTTGTCGGGCAGCCAGAGCGCGCAAACGCCAAGCGCCGCGAGCGGCCCTTCCAGCCTCTCGCGGTACTTTTCACCGATGGCGAAGACGCGGCTCATCCCAGCGCCGCCGCGACGGCCTCGCGGACGTTCTTAACGCTGATGAGCTCCAGCCCCTTCGGTTTTGCGACCTCGCCCTTCACATGGGCGGGGATGATGCAGCGCTTAAAGCCCAGGCGCGATATCTCCGACAGGCGGTGGTTGAGCTGCGTGACCGACCTGACCTCGCCCGAGAGGCCCACCTCGCCCACGGCGGCGAGGTCGGAGCCGATGGCGATGTCCTTCCAGCTCGAGGCGACGGCCAGGAGCGTGGCTAGGTCGGCGGCGGTCTCGTCGAGCTGCAGGCCGCCCACGACGTTGATGTAGGCGTCGCAGCCGGCGACGCTCATGCCGCCGCGCTTTTCGAGCACGGCCAGCAGCAGCATGGCGCGGTTGTAGTCGATGCCGTTGGAGTTGCGCCGCGGGTTGCCGTAGCCCGACTGGGCCACGAGGGCCTGTATCTCGGCCAGGATAGGCCGCGTGCCCTCCATGACGCAGGTGACGCAGGTGCCGGGCGTGTCCAGCGGGCGGCCCGAGAGCAGCGATTCCGAGGGGTTCGGCACCTCGCGCAGGCCCGTGTCGGCCATCTCGAAGACGCCTATCTCGTTCGTCGAGCCGAAGCGGTTCTTCGCCGCGCGCAGGATGCGGTAGCTCAGGCTCTGCTCGCCTTCGAAATACAGCACGCAGTCCACCATGTGCTCGAGCACCTTCGGCCCCGCGATATTGCCCTCCTTGTTGATATGCCCCACGACGAAGGCCGTGAAGCCGTCCGACTTCGCCATGCGCATGATGGACATGGTGCACTCGCGCACCTGGCTGACGCTGCCGGGCGCGGCGGCGAGTTCTGTGTCCAGCATGGTCTGGATGGAGTCCACGATGACGACCGTGGGCTGCACCGCCTCGATCTGGGCCTCGATCTCACCGAGCTGGGTCTCGGCGAGGACGTAGATCTCGCCCTCGGAGACGCCGAGCCTCTGCGCGCGCAGCTTGAGCTGGCGCCGGCTCTCCTCGCCCGTGACGTAGAGCACGCGCTCCGAGCCGCCGATGAGGCCGCAGAGCTGCAAAAGCAGCGTGGACTTGCCCACGCCCGGCGCGCCGCCGACTAGCACTACCGAGCCGCGCACGGCTCCGCCGCCAAGGACGCGGTCAAGCTCGCCCACGCCCGTCGTGAAGCGTATCTCCTCCTGCGTGTCGAGCTCCGAGAGCAGCCGGGGCTTGCCCGCAGAGCGCTTTGCCGTCTGCGCCGCGGCCTTGCCGGACTTCGTCGCCGCCGGGGCCTCGGTCAGCGTGTTCCAGGCACCGCAGGCCGGGCACTGTCCGGACCACTTGGCGGTCTCGTTGCCACATTCTGTACAATAAAACAGCGTCTTTTGTTTCATAATACCCCTTCATCCGGCGTATCTGCGTACTGCAACCAGGCAGACAGCAGCAGGGCCGATATCTTGAGCTGATAGCCCTCGGTCTGGAGCAGCGCGGCCTCGGCCTCGTTTGAGAGAAAGCCGCACTCGACCAGCACGGCCCGGCACTTCGCCGCGCGCATGAGGTAGATGTCCTCGGAAATGGGCGCCGCCACGCGGCGGCTGGACGGGCAGAGCGCCTCGGTCAGCATACCGTGGGCCAGCTCGCCCAGCTCGCGGCTGCCCTCGACCTTGCCGTATAGCACCTGGCAGCCGAAGGGCCGCGCGTCCGGGTAGAAGTTCTGGTGTATGCTCACGAGTACGGCGTTCTCCTGCGCGTTTATGAGCTCCACCCTGGCCTTCTGGTCGGCGCTCTTGCGCTGGGCGGTGGTCACAGCCGTGTCCGGGTAGTCGAGCTCCTGGCTCTCGCGGGTCATTATCCGCTCCACGCCGAAGAGGCCGCAGAGGGCCGAGAGCTTTTCGGCGATGGCGAGGTTAATGCCGCTCTCTGGCACGCCCGAGGCCGTGACGGCGCCGCCGTCCTCCCCGCCGTGCCCGGCGTCTATTATGAGCAGCGGCCTTCCGCCCTCCGCCTGCGCCGAGACGGGCTCCGTCTCCGGCTCGTCAGCGTAAAACGGCGGCAGCGCGAAGCAGAGCGCCACGAGCGCTATGATGAGCGCCAGCGCCGCAAGCTCCCTCAACCTTATGGATATCGCCACAAGCATCACCCCTCCCTGCATCCTATGCGGGACGGGCTGTGTTCAAAACTATTCTGCCAGGAACTTTTCGAGCCTATCCAGGCCCTCCTTGATGTTCTCCATCGAGGTGGCGTAGGTCCAGCGCACGAAGTTCTTTATGCCGAAGCCCGAGCAGGGCACGACCGCCACGAGGCCCTTCTCGAGGAAGGCCACGCCGAAGTCGTCGTCGTTTTCGATGAGCCTGCCGCCGAGCGTGCGGCCGATGAGCTTTTCGATGTTCATCATGACGTAGAACGCGCCGTTCGGGGTGATGCAGCTGACGCCCTCGATGCTGTTGAGGCGCTTCACGAGGTAGTTGCGCCGCTCCTCGAAGACCTTGCGCATGGCCTCGATGCCCTCCTGCGGTCCGTTCAGGGCCTCGACCGCCGCCCACTGGCTGATGGTCGAGGGCGCGCCGGTGCTGTGGCTCAGGTAGTTCGACATGACCTTCGCCAGCTGCTTGTTCGCCGCGGCGAAACCGATGCGCCAGCCGGTCATGGCGTAGGACTTCGACACGCCGTTTATGAGTATCGTGCGCTCCTTCACGTCCTCGGAGAGCGAGGCGAAGCTGGTGAACTCCAGCCCGTCGTAGAGCAGCTTGTAGTATATCTCGTCCGCGATGACGTAGAGGTCGTGCCTGACGCAGACCTCGGCGAGCGCCTCGAGCTCGGGCTTCGTGTAGAACATGCCCGTGGGGTTCGAGGGGTTGTTGAGCATGACGGCCTTGGTCTTTGCCGTCACCGCCGCCTCGAGCTGGGCGGGCGTGAGCTTGAAGTGCTGGGCCTCCTCGGCGAGTACGGGCACGGGCACGCCGCCGAGCATGGAGACCATCTCGCAGTAGCTGACCCAGTACGGGGCGGGCACGATGACCTCGTCGCCCGGGTCGAGCAGCGCCGCGAGGGCGACGTAGACGTTGTGCTTAGCGCCGCTGGCGACGACTATCTGCTGCCAGTCGTAGTCGAGGCCGCAGTCGGCCTTGAGCCTTGCGGCGGCGGCCTTCCTGAGTTCGGCGATACCGGCGGCGGGCGTGTACCTGGTCTTGCCTGCCCTTATCGCCGCGACGCCGGCGTCCTGGATGTTCACCGGGGTCTCAAAATCCGGCTCGCCCGCGCCAAAGCCGATGACGTCCAGCCCGTCGGCGCGCATCTGTTTGGCCATGGCGTCGATGGCCAGCGTGGTCGAGGGGTTCACCCTCAGTGCAAGTTTTGATAGCTCTTTCATCTGACGTACCTTCCATCTGAAATATGGACACATTATAATACGCCCCAACAGACCTTGCAAGGGCCAAAAAGCCACGTTGAAAGGCGGCGGGCAATGTGCTAAACTGTTCCTGAAAACTGCTGCGGAGGGAAACATGGCTCAAAAGATACTTGTGGTGGACGACGAGGTCGAGATAGCCGACCTCGTGGAGCTCTACCTGAAAAACGAGGGCTTTGAGGTGCGGAAATTCTACCGCGGCCTGGACGCGCTCGCCTGCGTGCGCGCAGAGCCCTTCGACCTCGCGGTGCTGGACGTGATGCTGCCGGACATGGACGGCTTCACGCTCTGCGCCAAGATACGCGAGGAGCATTTCTGGCCCATCATCATGCTCACCGCGCGCGTGGAGGACATCGACAAGATCATGGGCCTGACGATAGGCGCGGACGACTACATCACAAAGCCCTTCAACCCGCTCGAGCTGGTGGCGCGGGTCAAGACCCAGCTGCGGCGCTACACGCGCTACAACCAGGCGGGCGAGCCGCCGGCGCAGCAGGCGCAGGAGCTGGACATCCGCGGCCTCGTCATAAACCGCGACAGCCACAAGTGTACGCTCTACGGCAAGCCCGTGCAGCTCACGCCCATCGAGTTTTCGATACTCTGGTACCTCTGCGAGAACAGGGGCCGGGTAGTGTCCTCTGAGGAGCTGTTCGAGGCCGTCTGGGGCGAGAAGTTCCTCGACAATAACAATACGGTCATGGCGCACATCGGCCGGCTGCGCGAGAAACTGGGCGAGCCGCCGCGCAAGCCGCGCTTTATCAAGACCGTCTGGGGAGTGGGGTATCAGCTTGAATAAGAAACGCAGCCAGGAGCTGACCCGCTCCGTCACCCTCGGGGTGCTGACCCGGTTCGTCGTCGCCTGCATACTCTTCACGCTGGCGAGCGTGCTGCTGTTGTTCTTCGGCATGTTCGTCTGCTACCTCATACCCTGGAACGGCGGGCCGCTGTACAACTTCCTTATCACGATAAGGAACAATGTCATCTTTTTCATGATAGTCTACCTCATCTTCGGCTATATCGTCATCTTCCTCATCTTCTGGGCGAAGACGCTGGGCTACCTGGCCGACCTCGTGCGGGCGACGGAGCTCATCTACAAGGGCGGCGACCGGCCCATCGAGCTGCCCTCGGCCCTGCACGACATCGAGAACCGCATGAACACGATAAAGTCCGACATGCTCGCGTCAAAGCGCGCGGCCGAGGACGCGGAGCGGCGCAAAAACGAGCTGGTGGTCTACCTGGCGCACGACCTCAAGACGCCGCTGACCTCGGTCATAGGCTACCTGACGCTCCTGCGCGACGTGCCGGAGCTGGACACGGCGCAGCGGGCCAAGTTCACCGGCATCGCCCTGGACAAGGCCGAGCGGCTGGAAGACCTCATAAACGAGTTTTTCGACATCACGCGCTTTTCGCTCACCGGCGCGGCGCTCGACCGGCGGGACGTGGACCTTTCGCGCATGCTCGAGCAGCTGGCCGACGAGTTTGCGCCCATGCTCCGCGAGCGCGGGCTGGAGATAAAGCTCGACGCGCCGCGCGAGCTGCCCATAAACTGCGACCCGGACAAGCTCGAGCGCGTCTTCGACAACCTCCTGCGCAACGCCATGAACTACGCCTGGGCCGATACCGTCATCGACATCAGCCTGCGCAAGGAAGGACGCGAGGCCGTCGTGGTCTTTGAAAATCGGGGCGACACCATCGATGAGAGCAAGCTGGAACGGCTCTTCGAGCAGTTCTTCCGCCTCGATTCCGCGCGCCAGAGCCGCAGCGGCGGTTCGGGCCTGGGCCTCGCCATTGCCAAGGAGATAGTCGAACAGCACGGCGGCAGCATCCGGGCCGAGAGCGCCGATGAGCGCGTCAGATTCACCGTGCGCCTGCCCCTGTCGTCAGAAAATCGTAAGAAATCAGCGGGAAAATAATAAGCATTTCTGCAGCTCCAACGGATACACTCCGCCCCTGCCTTTGATAGCATAGAAGCCGTCAAGGGCAGGAGCTTTTTTATCCTGAGGAGGTTTAAAATATGGACAGGAAACTCAAAATAGCGGTCATTTTCGGCGGCTGCTCGCCGGAATACCCCGTTTCGCTCGAATCGGCGCACGCGGTCATCACGAACCTCGACCGTGAAAAGTACGAGCTTACGCTGCTCGGCATCACGAAGGGCGGCGAGTGGTACAGGTACTGCGGCGACGCGGCGGCGCTCGAGGACGACAGCTGGCACGAAGACCACGAAAACTGCGTCCCGGCGCACATCTCGCCCGACCGGGACATCCACGGCATCGTGGAATTTCGCGCGAACGGTGTGCGCACGACGCGGCTGGACGCGGCCTTCCCCGTGCTGCACGGGCGCTTCGGCGAGGACGGCACGGTGCAGGGCCTCTGCGAGCTGGCTGGCATCCCGGTCATCGGCTGCGGCACCCTGGCCTCGGCGCTGTGCATGGACAAGGACAGGGCGCACAAGCTCGCCTCGCTCGCGGGCGTGGAGGTGCCTAAATCCGTGAGCTTCAGCGGCATGCCCGCTCAGGCCGAGCTCGACGCCCTGGCGGAGCGGCTGCCCTGCCCGGTGTTCGTGAAGCCCGTCCGGGCCGGCTCGTCCTTCGGCATCAGCAAGGTCACGCGCCCGGAAGACCTCCGCGCCGCCCTGCGCGGGGCGCTCAGGTACGACCGTGAGCTGATAGTCGAGGAGGCCATCGAGGGCTTTGAGGTCGGCTGTGCCGTCATTGGCAACGGCAAGCTGATAACGGGCCGCGCGGACGAGATAGAGATACAGGGCGAGCTCTTCGACTATGTGGAAAAGTACAACCTCATCAGCTCAAAGATCCACATGCCCGCGCGCGTGGACGCCGAGACCGAGCGGCGCATACAGGAGACGGCGCGGCGCATCTACCGTGCCCTGGGCTGCCGCTGCTTTGCGCGGGTGGACATGTTCCTGACCCCGACGGGGCGTCTGGTTTTCAACGAGGTCAACACCATACCCGGTTTCACCTCGCACAGCCGCTTTCCCAACATGATGCGCGGCATCGGCTATGACTTCCCGGCGCTTTTGGACGCGCTCGTGGGCTATGGGCTGGAGGTGTGAGATGGCCTTTTCGATACATCGCGGCCTGCTGGTGCTGGTGAACGCCGCGCACCCGCTGGAAAGCGCCGAAAAACCCGTGCTCGCGCCCGCCCTGCCCGGCTCGGAGGCGCTTTTGGACGCGCGCGCCGCCGCCATGCTCACCGGGTTGGTCTCGCGGCTCGGGGCCGTGGGCGAGATCGTCGCCGTCAGCGGCTGGCGCTCCATGGATGAGCAGCGGCGCATCTGGGATTCCTCCATGCTCGAAAACGGCGCGGACTTCACGCGCAGATACGTCGCCCGGCCGGGCTGCTCCGAGCACCAGACCGGCCTTGCCGTAGACCTGGCGCTCCGGGCGGAGCACATCGACTTCATCCGGCCCGAGTTCCCTCACGAGGGCGTCTGCGGGCGCTTCCGCGCGCTCGCGGCGGACTACGGCTTCATCGAGCGCTACCAGGCGGGCAAAGAGGGCGTCACCGGCATCGCCGCCGAGCCCTGGCACTTCCGCTATGTCGGCCGCCCGCACGCGCGGCTCATGCTCGAGCGCGGACTGTGCCTGGAGGAATACCACGAGCTGCTGCGGACCTTCCACTACCCCGGCCGACTGCTGGAGGCCCGCGGAGAGGCCTACGAGGCCGAGGTCGGCTTCCTGCGCGGCACGGAACGGCCCGAGCTGCCCGACGCGCCCTGCCAGCTCTCCGGCAACAACGTTGACGGCTACGTCTGCACGCTCTGGAGGCGTCCGGCATGAGCGGCAGGCGTTCGGCGCTGGATATCTGCCGCGTGCCTGCGGCGCTGCTAGTCGCGGCCATACACTGTTCGCCCCTGCTCAGTTACAGCGCGGGCGCGGATTTCGTGCTCACGCGCGTCGCCGCGCGCGTCGCGGTGCCCTTTTTCTTCATGCTGACGGGCTATTTCGTGCTGGGCGACGTCGGAAAGCTCGCCTCTGCGCTCAAAAAGACCGCCCTCGTCTACCTCGCGGCGATGCTCCTTTACCTGCCGCTCAACATCTACAGCGGGCAGCTGCCCGGCCTGCGCGAACTGCTGCTCGACGGCACCTTCTACCACCTCTGGTACTTCCCCGCCGTGCTCACGGGCCTTGTCATCGCCTGGGGCCTGTCTAAACTGCGCGGCGGCGTCTGGCTCGCGGCGGCGCTGTACCTGCTGGGCCTGCCCGGCGACAGCTGGTTCGGGCTGGTCCGGGGCCTGCCCTGGCTCGCGGGCGTGTACGAGGCCATCGGTTACACGCGCAACGGCCTCTTCTTCGCGCCGCTGTTCCTGCTCATGGGCAGCCGCGCCCGTCCCGGCAGGGGCGCAGAGGGCCTGGCCCTCGCCGCCGCCTTCGCCGCCATGCTCGCCGAGGCGCTGGTGCTGAGGCGGCTCGGCTGGCAGAAGCACGACAGCATGTACATTATGCTGCCCTGTGTCATGTATTTCCTCTTCCGCCTGCTGCTGGGCCTGCGCGGTGCGGCCCCGGGCTGGTGCGCGGACTTTTCGCTGCTGTTCTACCTGCTGCACCCCTGGTGCATCGTGCTGGTGCGCGGCTTTGCGCGGCTCGCGGGACTGTGGGGCCTGCTGGTCGAGAACAGCCTGGGCCACTATCTGGCGGTCTGCGCGCTGACTGCGGCGGCCACGGCGGCGCTGCTGCCGCTGCTGCGGCGGCTGAGGCCCGTGCGGGCGTACCCCAAGGCCCGCGCCTGGGTCGAGGTGGACGCATCCGCCCTGCGCCGGAACGCGGAAGCCCTGATGGGCCTGCTGCCCGACGGCTGTGAGCTCATGCCGGTGCTCAAGTGCGGGGCCTACGGCCACGGGGCGGTGAAGTCCGCGCGTGTGCTCGAGGGATGCGGCGTGCGCGCCTTCGCCGTCGCCTGCGCCGCCGAGGGCGTGGAACTGCGCCGGGCGGGCGTAAGGGGCACGATACTCGTCCTGGGCTGGACGGCCCCGGAGAACTTCCCCTGCCTCGCGCGCTACGGGCTCACGCAGACGGTGACGGAGCTGCCCTATGCCGAGGCGCTCTCGGCCTTCGGGCGGGACGTGGACGTACACATCAAGGTGGACACGGGCATGCACCGGCTGGGCCTGGACGCGGAAGACATCGCTGCGGCGGAGCGCATCTTCGAGCTGCCGCATCTGCGCGTGACGGGCATGTACACGCACCTGTGCGTCTCGGACAGCCTCGCGCCCGAGGCCCGGAGCTTCACCGGGGCGCAGAGCAAGCGCTTCTTCGCGCTGGCGGAGGAGCTGAGGCGGCGCGGTCACGACGTGGGCAGGCTGCACACGCAGGCGAGCTACGGGCTGCTGAATTACCCTGACGCCCGCTGTGCCTATGTCCGGGCCGGCATAGCGCTCTACGGCTTCAAGAGCGCGGAGGCCGACGACGCGGCGGTGTGGCCGCCGCTGAAGCCGGCGCTGAGCCTCAAGGCCCGCGTGGCGCAGGTGCGGGAGCTGCCCGAGGGCGCAGGTCTGGGCTACGGCCTGGCGTACACGACGCCGCGCCCGAGCCGGATTGCCGTGCTGCCCATAGGCTACGGCGACGGCTGCCCGAGGGACTGCGCGGGCGCCTGGGCGCTGGTGAACGGAAAGCGCGCGCCGGTGGTGGGCCGGGTGTGCATGGACCAGCTGTTCATAGACGTCACGGACTGCGGCCCGGTGCAAAGCGGGGATTGCATACAGCTGGATATCGCCGCGCTCGCGGAGGCCTCCGGCACCATCACGAACGAGATACTCAGCCGCCTTGGCCCGAGGCTGCCGCGGCTGTGGACATGAAAAGAGCCGGGCGGGTGGAGACCCGTCCGGCTTTCGTCACAGTATGATGCAGATGAGCCCGCCGCTGCCCTCGTTCACGATGCGCTGCATCGTGTTGCGCAGTTTGGCCTGCACAGAGGGCGGCATGCGCTTTATTTTGGCCTCCAGGCCCTCCTCTGCGATGTCGTAGAGCGATTTGCCGAAGATGTTCGATTCCCAGATGCGGCTCACGTCACCGTCAAAGCCCTGGAGCAGGAAGCCCATTATCTCCTCGGAGGCCTTTTCGCCGCCGAGCGCGGGCGTGACCTCTGTTTCGATGTTCGTCATCATCATGTGTATGGACGGTGCCGAGGCTTTGAGCCTCACGCTGTAGCGCCCGCCGCTGCGCACGATCTGCGGTTCCTCGAGCCTCAGCTCGCCCGGCAGGGGCATGACTACGCCGTAGCCCTTCTCGCGCACGTCGCGCAGGGCCTGGCTGATGTGGTCGTAATCGGCCTTGATGTCCCGCACATGCGTCAGCAGGGTCATCAGGTCGCCGTCGTCGCGGATGTCGAAGCCCGACTGGGCGCTGATCGTCTCATAATACAGGCTGCGCGGCAGCTCGAGTTCGGCCTCGACCTTGCCCGTGCCCATGTTCACCTGGCGTATGCCCGCCGCGCTGACGTCCTCGCGCGCGCCGAGGGCGTCCATGATGCCGAAGGCATCGCGCACGCGGCTCATGTCGCGCACGGCCTCGGCGATGCCCTGGAAGATGCCCGCCTTGAGCTCGGCATCCTGCGGCAGGGCGTCGAGCCAGGGCGGAAGGTAGATGTCCAGCTCGGCTATCGGGAATTCGTAGAGCGCGAAGCGGAGTATCTCGTCGATGTCCGCCGCGCCCAGTTCGAGGCAGTTCACACACACGCAGGTGCGGCCGTACTTTTCCTGCAATTCGCGCCGGAGCGCCTGCGCCTGCTCCGAGGCCGGCTCCGCGCTGTTGAGCACCAGCACGAAGGGCTTGCCGATGGCCTCGAGCTCGGCAACCACCCGCTCCTCTGCTGAGACGTAGCCCTCGCGCGGGATGCCGCAGATCGTGCCGTCCGTGGTCATGACGATGCCTATGGTCGAGTGCTCGGCGATGACCCGGCGGGTGCCCTCCTCGGCGGCGCGGCTCATGCTGACCTCCTCGTCGAACCAGGGCGTGGCGACCATGCGCTCGGCCCCGTCCTCGAACTGGCCGGAGGCACCGTCCACCATGTAGCCCACACAGTCCACGACGCGCACCGAAAAGCTGACGCCGCCCTCGAGCGTGACGTTCACCGCGTCCTCGGGCACGAACTTCGGCTCCGCCGTCATTATCGTGCGGCCCGAGCCGGACTGCGGCAGCTCATCTTTCGCGCGCTCTTTCGCGTAGACGTCCTCTATATTCGGTATGACCAGCGTCTCCATGAACCTGCGGATGAAGGTGGACTTCCCCGTCCGCACCGGCCCTACCAGGCCGAGGTATATGTCCCCGCCCGTGCGCTGGGCTATGTCCTGATAAATGGAAGTGTTTGTCATGTTCCGCCCTCTTTTCCCGTGAACTCATGTTAGAGGATATGAGGACGGGTCCGAGGTTATGACTGCCCAGGCGGGCGCTATTTTCTGAGCGCCACCTCGCCCGCGGCCTTATAGATGCAGCCCTCGGGCACTACGCCGCGCACTGAGGAGGTCGGGTACACGCTCACGCGGCGGCCCAGCACGCAGCCGGGGTTCAGCACGCTGTTGCAGCCGACCTCGACGTTGTCGCCGAGTATCGCGCCGAACTTCTTGAGCCCCGTCTCTATCTCCACGTCGCCCTTCACGACCACCAGGGTCTTGTCGCTCTTGACGTTCGAGGTGATGCTGCCCGCGCCCATGTGCGCCTTGTAGCCCAGCACGCTGTCGCCGACGTAGTTGTAGTGCGGCGTCTGCACCTTATCGAACAGTACGGCGTTTTTGAGCTCCACCGAGTTGCCCACGACGCAGCCCTTGCCGACTATGGCGCTGCCGCGGATGAAGGCGCAGTGGCGCACCTCCGCCTCGTGGTCGATGATGCAGGGCCCGCCGATGTAGGCCGAGGGGAACACCTTCGCGTCCTTGGCTATCCACACGTCCTGCGCCGGGTGGTCGAATTCCGCCTCCGGCAGCGTGGGGCCGAGCTTCAGGATGAAGGCCTTTATCTCCGGCAGCACTTCCCAGGCATAGGTCTTGCCCTCGAACAAATCTGCCGCTATCGTGTGCTCAAGGTCGAGCAGATCGGTTATTTTATACATCATTTCACCCTCACAAGGTGCCCGCTCGTGCGCATGGCGTCAATTATCTCGTCCACGGCGGCCTCACACTCGGCGTCGGTCTCGGCCTCGGCCATGACGCGCAGCAGCGGCTCCGTGCCGCTCTTGCGCAGCAGCACCCTGCCGCGCTCGCCCAGGCGGGCCTCCACGTCCTTTACCGACTGCTGCACGGCCGCGTCGGCCATCGTGCCGTCCTTGTCGTCCACGATGACGTTCTTGAGCACCTGCGGGTAGATCGTCACCGGCGCTGCCAGCTTCGAGAGCGGCAGCTTGGAGTCCAGCACCGTCTGCATGACCTTTATCGCCGTTATCATGCCGTCGCCCGTCGTGGCGTGCTTGGAAAAGATGATGTGCCCCGACTGTTCGCCGCCGATGAGGTGGCCGTTGGCGCGCATGTTTTCCCAGACGTACTTGTCGCCGACGGCGGTCTTCTCGTAATCTATGCCCACGGCGTCGAGCGCCTTGTACAGGCCGAAGTTGGACATGACCGTCGTGACCAGCGTGTTGGTGTCGAGCCGGCCGCGGTCCTTCATGTGCTTGGCGCACATGTACATTATCTCGTCGCCGGAGACGTACTTGCCGTTCTCGTCCACGGCGAGGCACCTGTCCGCGTCGCCGTCGAAGGCGAAGCCGATGTCGAGGCCCTCCTTCTTCACCAGCTCCTGCAGCGCGGCGATGTGGGTCGAGCCGCAGTCAACGTTTATATTGAGGCCGTCGGGCTTGTTGCCGATGACGTAGGTGTCGGCGCCCAGGGCGTCGAACACGCTTTTGGCTATCATCCAGGTGCTGCCGTTGGCGCAGTCGAGGCCGACCTTCATGTTCTTGTACGAGTGGGTCGAGAGGCTGATGAGGTAGCCTATGTACCGGTTGCGGCCGGCGGAATAGTCCACCGTCCGGCCGATATCCGCGCCCGTGGCGTGCGGCGGCTCGGGCAGCAGCCCGTCGAGGTACTGCTCGATCTCGTCGAGCACCGCCTCCTCCATCTTCTCGCCCTGGGCGTTGAGCAGCTTGATGCCGTTGTCGCCGTAGGGGTTGTGGCTCGCGCTTATCATCACGCCGCAGTCGAAGTCGTCCACGCGCGCGATGTAAGACACGCTGGGCGTGGTCGTGACGTGCAGCAGGTAGGCGTCCGCGCCCGAGGACGTGAGGCCAGCCGAGAGCGCGCACTCGAACATGTAGCTCGAGCGCCGGGTGTCCTTGCCTATGACAATCTTCGCCTTGTGTTCCCTGCCGTAGTACCAGCCGATGAAGCGGCCGATCTTGAAGGCGTGCTCGGCGGTGAGGTCCACGTTGGCCTCGCCGCGGAAGCCGTCTGTTCCGAAATATTTGCCCATTGTTTCCTCCATACGAAGGGCCGCGGGAGCTCCCGCGGCCCGGTTTGTTGCCGATATTTAAGAGAGCTTGCTCGCGGCGGCCTCGTCCAGGTAGATCTCGACATCCTCGTGCAGCTGGAGCAGCGAGGCGGGGACGGCGATCTCCGGCCTGCCCTCGACCGTCTTCTTGATGATGTCGGCCTTGCCCTCGCCGAAGGCCATGAGGATGATGCTCTTGGCCTGCAGCACCGTGTGTATGCCCATGGTCACGGCGTGGGTCGGCACCTCGTCGATGGAGGCGAAGAAGCGCTTGTTCGCCTCGCGCGTCGAATCCGTCAGCTTCACGATGTGGGTCATGGAGGTGAACGGGGTCAGCGGCTCGTTGAAGCCGATGTGGCCGTTGTTGCCGATGCCCAGCAGCTGCAGGTCGATGCCGCCCGCGGCGCGGATATCTGCGTCGTACATCTCCGCCTCCTCGTCGCTCTTCACCGCGCCGGAGGGGACGTGCGTGGCCTCCATGCGGATGTCGACCTTCTCGAAGAGGTTCTTGTTCATGAAATACCTGTAGCTCTGGTCATGCGTGCCGTCGAGGCCGATGTACTCGTCCAGGTTGAAGCTCGTGCACTTGGCAAAGGATATCTCCCCTGCGGCGCAGAGCCTGGCGAGCTCGTTGTACAGGCCCAGCGGCGTGGAACCGGTGGCGAGGCCCAGCACGGCCTCGGGCTTCTCGGCCAGCAGCTTTACATACCTCTGTGCGGCTTTCTTTACGACCTCTTCCTGCGTTCCGACTATGACTTTCAAAGCAGCTTCCTCCCTGTCTTATATGATAGCCTTTATTCTTGCAACGGCCTGCGCCGTGTTGTCCGCGTCGCCGAAGGCCGTGAGCCGGATGAAGCCCGCGCCGGAGGGCCCGAAACCCTCGCCCGGCGTCGTGACGACGTTCGCCTCGGCCAGCAGCCTGTCGAAAAATTCCCAGGAGCCCAGCCCGCCCGGGGCCCGGAACCAGATGTAGGGCGAATCCGTGCCGCCGTAGACCTCCAGCCCCGCCTCTGCGAGCCCGGCCCTTATGACCTTCGCGTTGTTCATGTAGTAGCCTAGCATCCCGGCTATCTGCGCCTTGCCGGCCTCGCTGTAGGTCGCCTCCGCGGCGCGCTGGATGACATAGGCCGTGCCGTTGAATTTGGTGCTCTGCCTGCGCATCCACAGGTCGTAGATGCTCTGCCCGCCGCGCTTGAGCGCGCGCGGTATCACCGTCCAGCCGCAGCGCGTGCCCGTGAAGCCAGCGGTCTTGGAGAAGCTGCAAAATTCGATGGCGCACTCCTCCGCGCCCGGTATCTCGTATATCGTCCGGGGCAGCTCGGGATCGGACATGTACGCGCGGTAGGCCGCGTCGTAGAGGATGATGCTGCCGTGCTCGTTGGCGTAGTCCACCCAGGGCTTCAGCTGCGCCTTGGTCGCGGCCATGCCGGTCGGGTTGTTCGGGAAGCAGAGGTATATCATGTCCGGCACGGTATCCGGCAGCTCGGGGATGAAGCCGTTTTCCGGCGTGCAGGGCATGTAGACGATCTTTTCCCAGCGCTCGCCCAGCCACTCGCCCGCGCGGCCGCTCATGGCGTTCGCGTCGATGTAAACCGGGTACACCGGGTCGCAGACCGCGACGATGTTGTCCTCGGCGAAGATGTCGCCGATGTTGCCGCAGTCGGATTTCGCGCCGTCGGAGACGAATATCTCGTCTGCGCTTATCTTCACGCCGCGCGGGGCGTAGTCGTTCTGCACTATGGCCTCGCGCAGGAAGTCGTAGCCCTCGTAGGGGCCGTAGCCCATGAACGTGGCCTTGGCGGCCATCTCGTCCGCGGCCTTTTTCATGGCCTCGACGCAGGCGGCGGGCAGGGGCAGGGTCACATCGCCGATGCCGAGCTTTATGAGCTTCTTGTCCGGGTTGTTCGCGGAGTAGGCCGCCGTCCTGCGGGCGATCTCGGCGAAGAGGTAGCTTCCGGGGAGTTTCAGGTAATTATCGTTGAGCTTTATCACGTTGCGGACACCTCACAGCAGAAGTTCGCCGTCGAAGACGGTGACGGCGGGGCCGGTCATGTAGATGAGATCTACATCCCTGTCCCAGTCGATGTTGAGCTCGCCGCCGCGCAGCTGCATTTTGACGGAGGGCTCGCACCTGCCGTTCACGACCGCCGCAGCGAGGGCCGCCGTGGAGCCGGTGCCGCAGGCCAGGGTCTCGCCGCTGCCGCGTTCCCAGACGCGCATCTTGAGCGTGTGGCGGTCGATGACCTGGACGAACTCGGTGTTTATGCGCTCGGGAAAGAGCGGATGGTTCTCAAAGAGCGGGCCGATGGTGGGCAGGTCGAGCCAGTCCACGTTATCGACGAACACGACGGCGTGCGGGTTGCCGACGGACACGGCCGTGATGCTCCACTGCAAACCGCCGACCTCGAGCGGCTGGTTGATAAAGACCTCGGACTCGGTGAGGACGGGTATCAGCTTGGCCTTGAATTCAGGGCTGCCCATGCAGACACGGACGCTCTCGACCACGCCGTCCTCGATATTCATCCAGAGGGTCTTGACGCCTGCGCCGGTCTCGACGTCGATGACGCTCTTTTTGGTCATGCCGCGCTCGTAGACGTACTTGGCGACGCAGCGAATACCGTTGCCGCACATCTGGCCCTGCGAGCCGTCGGCGTTATACATATCCATTGCAAAATCGGCCTTATCGGAGGGGCAAATGCAGATGAGCCCGTCGCCGCCGACACCGAAGTGCCGATCCGAGACGAGCCTAGCAGCAGCCGGACGGTCCTCGACCGTCTCCTCAAAGCAGTTGACATACACATAGTCGTTGCCGCAGCCGTGCATCTTGGTAAACTTCATATTCCGTCACTCCCAATCTATGGACTTATACGCCTATTATATACGACTTTCCCCGCCCTTGCAACGATTCTTTTTGCAACACGCCCGCCCCTACGGCCTGGTGCAAACCGCAACCATCCGCAACACCGTCACAAACGGCGCACCGAGGTCGGTGCGCCCTACGGATGGGCGGGCGTAAACCCATGACGCCCGGGCGGGGATGGAACCCCGCCCCTACGGTTGGCGTATGTGTAAAATCCAACGCAAAAATGCAAACGGGCGGAAGATGCTGCTCTCCCGCCCGGGTCGTTTATTTGGCTTATTTCTTTGCGAAGGGCTTCGACAGGCTCTTTATGGCTATCGTGCCGTAGCGCTTGGCGACGTGCGGGGCGAGGCTGGGTACGAGCTTGTCGTAATCCAGGCCCTCGACGTCGCGGACACGCTCGAGGTGGATGGCGTCGAACTTGCACTTCGTCGTGCAGATGCCGCAGCCTATGCACATGTACTCGTCCAGCACCACCGCGCCGCAGCCGAGGCAGCGCTCCGTCTCCTTCTTCAGCTGCTCCTCCGTGAAGGTGCCGCGCAGGTCGCGGAAGGTCTTCTTCGCCTCCTCGGGGCTGCCGTCCACCGCCTTCTGTCTCGGCGCGGGCTTCAGGCTCTTTATCGGCACGACCACATTGTCCTTGTCCAGCGACAGGTACTCCTTGACCGCCCTGCCGAGCACCAGGCTCTGGCCCTCGTGCACGAACCTGTGTATCGAGATCGAGCCCTCCTTGCCGGCCGCGATGGCGTCTATCGCGAACCTCGGGCCGGTCACCACGTCGCCGCCCGCGAAGATGTCGGGCTCGCCCGTCTGCAGCGTCACCGGGTCAACGATGACCGTGCCGTTCTTGCCGAACTTCACGCCCGTGCCCTCGAGCATCGCGCCGAGCTCGACCTTCTGGCCCGTAGCAGCGATGACGCAGTCCACCGCCAGCTCCTCGAACACGCCCTTGCGCGCTACGGGCTGACGCCTGCCGCTCTTGTCCGCCACCGCGGACAGCTCCATGCACTGCAGCTTCACGCCCGTCACGGCCTCGTCGCCCAGTATCTCCGCCGGGGTCATCAGGTACTTGAACTGCACGCCCTCGGCCTCGGCCTCGGCGACTTCCTCGGCCGCCGCGGGCATCTCGTCCGCCGTGCGGCGGTAAACGACGTACACGTTCTCCGCGCCCAGCCTTATCGCCGTGCGCGCCACGTCCATGGCGGTATTGCCGCCGCCGATGACCGCGACATTCTTGCCGACCTTGACTTCCTCGCCGGCGTTGACCGCCTTCAGGAACTCGATGCCGCCCCAGACGCCGGCCTTGTCCTCGCCCTCGACGCCGAGCTTGGCGCTCTTCCACGCGCCCGCCGCCAGGTAGAAGGCCTCGTAGCCCTGCTCGCGCAGCTGGCTTATCGTCACGTCCTTGCCCACGTCCACGCCGCAGCGGAACTCCACGCCCAGCTCACGCAGGACGTCGATCTCGGCCTCCACGACCTCGCGCTCGAGCCTGAACGACGGCAGTATGCGGGTCAGCATGCCGCCGACCTTGTCGCCCTTTTCAAACACCGTGACGGGGTAGCCCTTGACCGCCAGGTAATACGCGCAGCTCAGGCCGCTCGGGCCGCCGCCGATGACGGCGATCTTGTTGGTGAAGGGCTTGCCGGTCTGGTTGAGCATCTTCGGCACGAACCTGGTCTCGGCCGAGAGCTCCTTATCAGCGATGAATTTCTTGATATCGTCGATGGCGATGGGGTCGTCGATATCGCCGCGGGTGCAGGCGTCCTCGCAGGCCCTGTTGCAGATGCGGCCGCAGACCGCCGGGAAGGGGTTCTCATTCTTTATGAGCTCCAGCGCCTCGAGATAGCGGCCCTGGGACGCCAGCTTGATGTAGCCCTGGACCGGGATATGCGCCGGGCACTCCATCTTGCAGGGCGCGGTGCCGGTGTCCACGACCTTCTTGCGGTTGGTGCGGAAGTCCTCGTTGTACTTGTCCTTGCCCCAGAGCGAATCCATGGGCGTGATGCGCTCCTCGACAGGCGCCTCTTCCTTCGCGCAGAGCTTCGCGCCCAGCTTGAGCGCGCCCATCTGGCAGTTGTCCACGCACAGGCCGCAGGCCACGCACTTTTCGCGGTCGACGCGGGCGACGTAGTTCGTCCTGAGCATGTCCGGGGCGTTGAAATACTCGCCCAGGCGCAGCGCCAGGCAGGAGCAGCCGCAGCAGTTGCAGATGGCTGTCGGGCCGTCGTAGCCCTCGGCGGCGTTTATCTCGTGGATGAGGCCGTTATCCTCCGCCCTCTTGAGTATCTCCAGCGCTTCCTCCTTGCTGACCAGCCTGTGGCTGCCCTGCTGGGAGAAGAACTTGGCGTTGTCGTCGATGTACATGCACATGTCTTCCTCGAGGTGGCCGCAGCCCTCGCCCATCAGGCGGCGGGTACGGCGACATGAGCAGGGGCCGACCGAGATCGCCCAGGCGCGCTCGATGATGTGCTCGACCTCGTCATAGGTCGCGGCGTGCGAGTCGTTCTTTATCGCGCTGCCGACGGGCATGGCGCGCATCGGGCCCATGCCGACCGGGAAGTTCGGCACCAGTATCGGCGTGCGGTAGCGCGTGTACTTCTCAAAGCACTCGGCTATGACCGGATACTTCTCCACCTGCTCCTTAACCGAGAGCATGCCCTCCATGATGCCGGGCACCCAGATGGGATAGTAGTAGGTCTCGACGTCGCCGTCGTAGACGCAGCGGACTATGCCGCACTTGACCAGCTCGTTGACCATGGCCTGAGCATATTCCACGCTCGTGCCTGCCTTTTTGGCTATCTCCTCGATGTGCCTGGGCTTGCGCACCTTGACGTGCATGCCTACGTCGGCCATCTCATCCGTCACCACGGGGTCGAGTATCATGTACTCCGGGTCGTTCGGAGTTACGCCCGTGTAGGTGCCGGACTCGAGGCTTATCTTCGACGCAAGCAGAAGAATCTTTTTTCTGAAGGCCATATGTTTTCCTCTTTTCATATTCAAAAATTCGGTTTTCCAACACAACTTGTCCTTTTATCATTATAAACTGACTTTCCCTTTCATTCAAGTCGCGCCTTTACAAATTTGCAAGTCAAAAAACTGTCAATTGTCACAACTGGTTCTGGATTGACCAGCCGAAAAGCGCCTGGCATGGCCAGAAGCGGCTGTTTTGCTTGACCCCTGCCCTGTTGAGGTTTATAATCGCTGTGGATAACACTTTTCAGGTTTGGGAGGTCTGGTCAATGCACGAGATAGGCGTCGTCAGGCAGGTGCTCAGGACAGTTGAAGCCTTCGCCAAAGAGAACGGCATAGACAGGATAGACACCATCGTACTCGAGATCGGCGACCTCTCGCTGGTCATACCGAAGTACGTTGAAGACATTTACAAGGTCATCATCAAGGACACGCCCTTTGAGTTCACAAAGCTCAAAATCGAGGTCGAGGAGGGCCAGGGCATCTGCCGCGGGTGCAAAAGGGCCTTCCCCATCGTCAAGAACGAGGGCTACTGTCCCCGCTGCGGCAAGCGCAATGCCGAGGTCATCAGCGGCCGGGACTTCATCGTCAAAGAGGTCATTGTTCCGTGAGCGGCGGACAGTTTGTGCAAAATGCTGTGCCAATGTCCGCACGGCGTGTGCATAATTGAGGGTTTTGGCCGCTTGACTTTAGTCATTTCAAGCGTTATATTAGGCGCAGCAAAGCAAATCCGCCTGAAAGGAGCGCGCAGTATTATGATGAACGTCATGAACACCAATCTGAATACCGCCGCTTCCCGTCAGGCTCGCTTCTCCTTTGCGGGCTTTTTTGGCTATGCCTATTTTTACTTTTTCGGCATGGACAACAGAGAGCCTGACAGGACGATAGCGGTTTGCTGAGTTAGAAAAAAGCGGCTTCGGCAGCCCCGTCTGAACAGGCGGGGCTGCTTTTTTGCTGCCCGACAAAATGAAAAGGAGAAACCGAAATGAAGAAGATCCTCGCCATCCTGCTTGCGGCCATGATGCTGCTCGCCCTTGCCGCCTGCGGCACTACCAACGACACTACCACCGAACCGCCCGCCGCTACCGACCCCGCAGAGACCGAACCCGCCGCTACCGAGCCCGCCGATGATACCGCCGGTGAGACCTATGTCGTCGGCATCTGCCAGCAGATGACCCACGTCGCGCTCGACGCCGCGACCCAGGGCTTCAAGGACGCGCTGGCCGAGCTCCTCGGCGCCGACGCCGTGACTTACGAGGAAGGCAACGCCGGCGGCGACCAGAACAACTGCGTCACCATCGTCGACGGCCTCGTCTCCGAGGGCGTGGACCTCATCCTCGCGAACGCCACCTGGCCGCTGCAGGCCGCCGCTTCCGCCACGGGCGAGATCCCCGTACTCGGCACCTCCATCACCGACTACGCCACCGCGCTGAACCTCGAGGACTGGACCGGCACCATCGGCAACAACATCTCCGGCACCAGCGACCTGGCCCCGCTCGACGAGCAGGCGGCCATGATACAGGAGCTCTTCCCTGACGCCGAGACCGTCGGCCTGCTCTACTGCTCCGGTGAGGCCAACAGCGTCTACCAGATAGAGACCATCCGCGGCTACCTCGAGGACATGGGCTACACCTGTGAAGCCTACGCCTTCACCGACGTGAACGACCTCTCCAGCGTCACCCAGACCGCCTGCGACGGCTCCGACGTCATCTACATCCCCACCGACAACACCGCCGCCGCCAACACTGAGACCATCGCCAACGTCGTCCTGGCTGCGGGCGTGCCCGTAGTCGCCGGCGAGAGCGGCATCTGCTCCGGCTGCGGCGTGGCTACCCTCTCCATCGACTACTACGACCTCGGCTACACCACCGGCGAGATGGCTGCGAAGATACTCACCGGCGAGGCCGACGTGACCACCATGGCCGTCCAGTACGCGCCGAACGTCACCAAGATGTACAACGCCGCCAACTGCGAGGCGCTGGGCCTGACGATGCCCGAGGATTACGTCGCCATCGAGGGCTGATCACCGCAACATAAAGCGCCGGGGACGGGAGGTCCTGCCCGTCCCCGGCACCACCGCGCATGGAGGATAATGTAATGGATTTCTTGCAATCGCTGCTGAACGGCCTGCCCGGCTCCGTGGGCCAGGGGCTCATGTGGGGCATAATGGCCATCGGCGTGTACATCACCTACAGGGTGCTCGATATTGCCGACCTGACGGTGGACGGCTCGCTCGCTACGGGCGGGGCCGTTTGCGTGCTGCTCACGGTAAACGGCGTGAACATCTGGCTGGCAGTGCTCATCGCAATGCTGACCGGCATGCTCGCGGGGCTGGTGACGGGGCTCTTCCACACCAGATGCGGCATACCCGCGATACTTGCCGGCATACTCACCCAGCTCGCGCTGTATTCCATAAACCTGCGCATCATGGGCTGGGGCAGCACGGCGGGCACGCAGTCCACCCTGGCGGTCAGCGTGGATAAGTTCGACCTGCTGGTCTCCTCGCGCTATGTGCGCGAGCTGGCGCTCAACAACCCCATCCTGCTGCTGGCGGCGCTCTCCGCCGTCGTCGTGGGCCTGCTCTACTGGTTCTTCGGCACCGAGATAGGCTGCGGCATCCGGGCCACCGGCGCGAACCGGAACATGGCCCGCGCGCAGGGCATCAACACCGAGCGCAACGCCGTCATCGGCCTCATGCTCTCGAACGGCATCGTCGCCCTCGCGGGCGCGTTCATCGCCCAGTACCAGGGCAGCTCCACCGTGGACATGGGCCGCGGCGCTATCGTCATCGGCCTCGCGGCGGTCATCATCGGCGAGGTCATCCTGGGCAACAAGGTCAACAACTTCGCCGTGAAGCTGGCCAGCTGCCTGCTCGGCGCGATCATCTATTACGTTGTCATCCAGGTCGTGCTCCGGCTCGGCCTCAACACCAACGACCTCAAACTGCTGACGGCGCTCATCGTTGCGCTGTTCCTGGCGATACCCTACTGGCGCGACAAGCTGCTCAAAGGCGCTGGCGCGAAACGGAAGTCTGTAAAGGAGGAGACCGGCAATGCTTGAACTCAAACACATCAGCAAGACCTTCTACCCCGGCACGGTGAATGCCAAGACGGCGCTGTTCGATTTGAACCTCACCCTCAATGACGGCGACTTCGTCACGGTCATAGGCGGCAACGGCGCGGGCAAGAGCACGATGCTCAACGCGATAGCCGGTGCGTTCTCCGTGGATTCCGGCAGCATCACGATAGACGGGCGGAACATCACGAAGCTGCCCGAGTACAAGCGCGCGGCCTTCATCGGCCGGGTGTTCCAGGACCCGATGATGGGCACGGCCCCAACGATGGGCATAGAGGAGAACCTGGCCCTCGCGGCGCGGCGCGGCAAGCGGCGCACCCTGCGCTGGGGCATCAAGAAGGTGGAGCGAGAGGACTACCGCGAGCTGCTGCGCACGCTGGACCTGGGCCTCGAGGACCGGCTGAGCGCGAAGGCTGGGCTGCTCTCGGGCGGCCAGCGCCAGGCTCTCACCCTGCTCATGGCGGCGCTGGTGCAGCCGAAGCTGCTGCTGCTCGACGAGCACACGGCGGCGCTCGACCCCAAGACGGCGGCGAAGGTGCTGGAGCTCTCGGAGCAGATAGTCACGGAAAACCACCTGACGACGCTCATGGTCACGCACAACATGCGCGACGCGATAACCCACGGCAACCGGCTCATCATGATGAGCGAGGGCCGCATAGTCCTGGACATCAGCGGCGAGGAAAAGAAGCGGCTCACGGTAGAAGACCTCCTGGAACGCTTCTCCGCCGCCGCCGGCAAAGAGTTCACAAACGACCGAGTCCTCCTCGGCGCCTGAACGCCCGCCGAAAACACCCGCGCCCCGCATTTCCAGGCTCACAACAAAAGCCCGGACGCATCCGCGTCCGGGCTCAGCTTGTCTAAGAAGGCTAAGCCTTCTTAGACAAAGGGGATAGCGCTGCGCTGCGCGCCTCGGTCGCCCGCCGGAGGCGGACGATTCGACACTCCGCTCCGCGTAAAGTATTTTCGGCGACGTACACGCCGCCGCCGAAAATGATCAAAATTCATTTCGCGGCTGCGGCCGCGAAACTCTGCGAGGCTTTTTGACAGACGCAGCCCGGACGCAGATGCGTCCGGGCTTAATCTTATTCTTCCTTATCCTTTTGCTCTTTGAGCTGTTTTCGGATGTTCAGGACGATGCTGACGGCTATGGCCAGTTCTGCGGCGGCCATGGCGGCCATCACGCAGATGTAGACGGCGGTCGAGACCCCGGCCTCGCCTGCCCGGTTCAGCTCTACGAGCTTGAACATGATATACGGCAGGTAGAGCACGGCCAGTATCCTTATCACCAGGCCGCCGTTGAGCTTAACCCTGCTGCCCATACTCGTCCAGCTCCGACGCGGAGGGTATCGAGGGCGCCGCGCCCTTGCGCGAGACCGCTATCGACGCCGCGCGCGCCGCGCGCAGCAGCGATTCCTCTACGCTCCGGCCCGTCATCCAGCCCTCCAGGAAAAAGCCCGAGAAGGTGTCGCCCGCCGCTGTCGTGTCCACCGCCTTGGTCGGTACGGCCGCCTGGAAGCAGCGCCGTTCCGCGTCCGAGTACCAGGCCCCGTCCGAGCCCAGCGTCAGTATGACCGCCGCCGTCGGGTGCGCGCCCGCGAACCAGTCCAGTATCGCCTCCGGCTCCGAGGCAGGCAGGCCGCTTATCTGCGCGCCCTCCACCTCGTTCACCAGGAACAGGTCCACCTTGTCCAAATCGCAGCCCAGCACCGCCCCGTCGAAGGGCGAGGGGTTCAGCACGACCTTCAGCCCACGCGCGTGCGCCTCGTCGATTATCTCGTCCAGCCGGTTCACCTCGTTCTGCAGCAGGATCATGTCCCCTGCCCCGAAGTTCGCCAGCACTTCCTTGATGTACTCCGTCGTCACCGCGCGGTTCGTGCCGCCGTAGACGATGATGCAGTTCTGGCCCTTCGCGTCCACCTGGATGACCGTGTGGCCCGGCGCGGCGTCCGCGTGACGTATGAGCGAGGTGTCCACGCCGTTCTGCTCGAGCATATCCGTCAGCAGCTCGCCGCCCGTGCCGCAGATGCCCGCGTGCCAGACCGGCAGCCCGGCCTTGGCCATCGCCACGGACTGGTTCAGGCCCTTGCCGCCCGCGAAGGTCTCGCGGCCTGTGGAAAATATCGTCTCGCCGGGCGCGACGATGTGGTCGAGCGAGTACACATAGTCGATGTTCATTGAGCCAAAGCACAGAGCCTTCATGCCGGTCTCCCTTCCTCCGCTCAGAATATGCAGCCCGCCGTGAGTATCACGTTCGGGTAGGGCGTGAATTCACCCGTGCGGATGGCAAACTTCAGGTTCGCAGAGCGCTTCTTGAGCTCGGTATGCGGTATCTTCTCGCAGGGCAGGCCCGCCAGCTTCTCCTGCATGTAGGCCAGCAGCTCCGGGTTGTGCTCGTCGATCTCCTCGGCGAGGGTGCAGCTCTCCACGCAGGTCTCGGCCAGCACGGCGTCCAGGGTCTGCTTGAAGCTCGGCACGCCGCCGACCAGCACGAGGTCGACTATCTCCACGCCCTTCGGGATGGGCATGCCCGCGTCGGCTATCATAAACGTGTCCTTGTGGCCCAGGGCGGTGATGAGGCCCATGAGCTGGGCGTTGAGTATTCCGGTCTTCTTCATATCACTTCGCCTCGTTCTTGACGCGCAGGGCCATCTTGGCCTGCAGGTTGCGCTGGTACTGGTCGATAACGACGGCGAGGATGATGACGCCGCCCTTGATGACGTTCTGCCAGAACTCGGTGACGCCGCACATGGTCATGCCGTCGTTGAGCACGCCGATGACGAAGGCGCCGACGAAGGTGCCGCCGATGGTGCCGATGCCGCCGGCCATGGAGGTGCCGCCGAGGACGGAGGCCGCGATGGCGTTCATTTCCCAGCCGTCGCCGCCGGCCGGGTGCGCGGCCATGAGCTGGGCGGTGTTGATGATGCCGACCAGCGCGGCGCAGGCGCCGGAGAGCATGTAGACGTAGATCTTCACCCTGTCGGGCTTGATGCCGCTCATCTTGGCGGCGCGCTCGTTGCCGCCGACGGCGTAGACGTGCCAGCCGAAGGTGGTCTTGCGCAGCAGGATGGCCGTGATGACCGAGAGTATCACCAGCAGGATGGCGCCCACGGGTATGCCGGCTATCGACGAGCCCATGAACTTCAGGCCGGTGTTGCCCAGGCCCTCATAGCCGGAGATGTTCGAGAAGGTAGCGCCGCCGGAGATGATGTTCGCAAAGCCGCGGCAGATGTACATGGTGCCCAGGGTGGTGATGAAGGGCGCGACGTGCAGTTTTGTTATGACCGCGCCGTTTATCCAGCCTATCAGGCAGCCCAGCAGGATGACCAGGAGTATGACCATGGGCACGCTGAAATACATCGTATAGCCGCCGACGGTCAGGCCCTTCTGGATGAGGTAGCCGGCGATCATGCCGCCCAGGCCGACCACGCTGCCCACGGACAGGTCGATGCCGCCCGTGATGACGACGTAGGTCATGCCGATGGCCAGGATGCCGTAGAGCGCGACGTGCTTCGCCACCATCATGAAGGTCGAGGGTGAGAAGAAGTTCGGGCTGAGCACGCTGAACAGCACCACGAGGATTATCAGGACTATGAAGGTGCGGCCCTTCAGCAGGGTCATTATGAAATCGTTTTTATCATACTGTTTCTTGGTTTTCATCTCGTCGCTCCCCTTTAATTAGGCTGTGGCCTCAGCTTCGGCGTCGGTATGGTGGCCGGCGTAGGAGGCAAGGACAAGGTCGTCCTCGGTGAGGCCCTCGCCCGCTATGAATTCCGCGGTCTTCACGCCGTTGGACAGCACCATGATCCTGTCCGCGATGTTCATTATCTCCTTCAGCTCCGAGGACACGACGATTATCGTCAGGCCCTGGTCGGCGTACTGGTGGATGATATCAAAGACTTCGGTCTTGGCGCCGATATCTATGCCCCTGGAGGGCTCGTCCATGAGCAGGATCTTCGGCCCTATCAGAAGGCCCTTGCCTATGACGACCTTCTGCTGGTTGCCGCCCGAGAGCGAGAGGATGGGCAGCTTCTTGTCCGCGACCTTGATGTGGATGTCCTCGATGACCCTGTCCACATCCGCGTCCTCGGCCTTCTGGCTGAGGAACACGCGCTTTGCGTACTTCTTGAGGTTGGAAAGAGAGGTGTTTTTCTCGATATCCATCGTCTGGACGAGGCCGGAACCCTGCCTGTCCTCGGGCACGATGGCTATGCCCTTCTTGATCTGCTCCGAGGTCTGGCCTATCTTGAGCTTCTGGCCCTCGAGCCAGATATCGCCCGTGTGCTCGGGACGCAGGCCCATGATGCACTCCATGAGCTCGCTCCGGCCCGCGCCCAGCAGGCCGTACACGCCGAATATCTCGCCCTTCTTGACCTCGAAGTTCACGTTGTGCAGCAGCCAGCCGCCGCCCTTCTTCGGCAGGCTGAGGTTTTCGACCTTGAGCTCCACCGGCTGCTTGCTGAGGTCGATGGCCCTCGGCGTCCGGGTATAGCTCTTGTTCTCGCCGACCATGTTCGTGACTATCCAGCTGAGCTGGATGTCCTTCACGTCCGCGTCCGCGACGTAGTGCCCGTCGCGCAGGATGGTGACGTGGTCGCCTATCTCCATGATCTCCTCAAGCCTGTGGGAGATGTAGACTATCGAGATGCCCGCCTCGGTCAGCTCGCGCATGATGTCGAACAGCACCTTGACCTCCTGGTTCGAGAGCGAGGACGTGGGCTCGTCCATGATGAGTATCTTGAGGTCCTCCTCGACGAGGTTGCGCGCTATCTCGACCATCTGCTGCTGGCCGACGCGCAGGTCGCCGACCTGGGTATTGGGCGCCATGCGGTGCTGCAGGCGCTCGAGCACCTTCTTCGTGCCCTCGATGTGGGCGGCGTTGTCCACGAAGGGGCCCTTGGTCTTCTCGTGGTTCATGTAGATGTTCTGGGCGATGGTCAGGTTCGGGAACAGGCTCAGCTCCTGGTGGATGATGCCTATGCCCTTCGCCCGCGCGGCCGAGGTGTTCTTGAACGAGACCTCCTGGCCTTCCATGTAGATCTTGCCGCCCGAGGGCTGCTCGATGCCGGCGATTATCTTCATGAGCGTGCTCTTGCCCGCGCCGTTCTCGCCGATGAGCACGTTCACCTTGCCGCGCAGCACGTCGAAGCTGACGTGGTCGAGCGCCTTCGTGCCGGGGTAGACCTTTTCTATCTGTTCACAGTGCAGGACAACATTCGGATCGTCAAACATGGGCCCTTCCCCCTCACTGGACGCTGATGGCCACAGGCGTCACGGTGACGGTGGCGGCATCAGGCGTGAAGCAGCCGATGATCTCGACGGTCTTGCCGACGAGCGCGTTCAGGTCGCCCAGAGGCTCAATGACGTTCGTCATCACCTCGTCGTTGACGGTCTTGGCGTACTGCGACCACTCGGTCTGGTTGGTGAAGTCCTCATAGCCCTTGCTGGTCTGGCAGTCGCGCACCGTGGTGCCGCTGAAGACGCTGCCGACCTGGATGCGGACCTCCTTGCCGTCCACGCCCTCGACGGTCATGACGAGGTAGCCCTTCGGGCTGTCGGTGTTGTACTCCTCCACGGTGCCGCTGAAGCTGACGCAGTAGGAGCTGCCGTTTGCGGCGCTGGCAAGGGTATCGGCCAGGGGCTGGGCGGAGCCGGTGAGCTCCTCGGCGATGATGTCCCAGTCGTCCGCGGCGGCGGCGCTGGCGTCGAACTTGACCTCGCCGGTGTAGTCGCTTTCCGTACCAACGGGGATGACCTTTACGATGCCGCAGCCGGACATTGTCAGCATGAGCAGCGCGGCAATGAGCAGAATGGCGGTTACGAGGCTGAGTTTTTTCATCTTATCCTCTCCTTGCAAATTTTGGCTTACATCATGCGGGGGGCATATTCCGCGCGCCTCCGGTCAGGGCGCACCGGGAGAACCCGGAATGTACCCCCTCGCTTTGGGATGCCGCCGCCCGCTTTTGCACGGGCGGCGGCACGGGGTTCAGACTTTATCAGCCCTCGGTGTACACAAAGGCGGACAGGTTATCGACGTTGTCGATGGTGATGGCCACGCAGGGGACGAGCTGCTTCTCGCCCACGCCGTCGAGGGTGGCGCCGTTGTTGTTGATGTAGTAGTCGCCCTGCTCAACAGCCATCTGGGCGATGAGGGCGCACTGCTGCAGCGCGGTGCCGACCATCTGGCCGCTCTTGATGAGGGCGGCGGCGTCGTCGGAGCCGTCAACACCGATGATCTTGATGTCGCTGCGGCCGGCGTCGGCGCAGGCAGCGGCAGCGCCGCAGGCCATGGTGTCGTTGCCGCAGATGATGCCGGTGATCTCCGGGTTGGCCTCGAGTATGGCCTCGGTCTTCTCATAGGCCTCGGTCTGGTCCCAGTTGGCGGACTGCTGGGCCACCATCTCAAGACCCTCGTACTGGTCGATGACGGAGTGGAAGTTCTCGCTGCGGACCTGGCAGTTGGTGTCGCTCTCGAGGCCGAGCAGCTCGGCGTACTTGCCCTCGTAGTTCATGGCCTCGACCCACTTCTCGGCGATGGCGGCGGCGCCCTGCGCGTTGTCGGCGACTATCTGGGCCACGGCGATGCCGGTGGTGTTGATCTCACGGTCGATGAGGAAGCAGGGGATGCCCGCGTCGTAGGCGGCCTGGACGGCCTCGATGGTGGCGTCGGCGCCGGCGTTGTCGAGGACTATGAACGCGGCCTTGTCGGCGATGGCGGCCTCGATGGCCTCGAGCTGACGGGAAGCGTCGTCGTCGTGGGAAACGGTCTTGACCTCGTAGCCCAGGGCCTCGGCGGTCTCACGGGCGACCTCGGCCTCGGTGGCGAAGAACACGTTCGAGGTGGCCGGGGTGATCACGTAGACGATGTTGCTGCCGCCGCCGGGCAGGAAGGTGGCTTCGTCGCCGCCCTCATCGGCGGGCTCGGTGACCTCGGGGGCCTCGGTCTGGGTGTCGTCCGGAGTGTCTGTCGGCGTGCTGTCGGTGCTGCCGCAGGCGGCCAGCGCGAACACCATCGCAAGCGCGAGGAGCAGTGCAAGGAACTTTTTCATTTGTTTGACCTCCAAATAATTTTTATAGTACGGGCCAGGCCCGCAATATACCGGTTAATCGTGCGTGAGCGCCTGCCTCACCGCGGCCTTCCAGCCGCCGTAGAGCCCGGCCCTGCGCTCTTCGGGCATCGCCGGGGCGTAGGCCCTGCGCTTCACGTGTTCATAGACCCTGTCCGGGTCGTATATGCCGGCCGAGATGCCCGCGGCGTAGGCCGCGCCCATGCCGGAGAGCTCCTGCAGGTTCGGCACCTCCACCGAGGCCCGGGCCATGTCGGCCTGGAACTGCATCAGATAGCTGCTGGCGGTCGGCCCGCCGTCCACGCGCAGGCTGCCCAGCTCCACGCCCGCGTCGTGCCGCATCAGCTCCGTCAGGTCGGTTATCTGGTACGCGATGCACTCGAGGCAGGCTTTGGCGATCTCCGCCCGGCCCGTCGTGCGGCTCACGCCCGTGAGCAGGCCGGATGCCCGGCTGTCCCAGTAGGGCGCGCCCAGGCCCGAGAAGGCCGGCACGAAGTAGGCCCTGTCGTTCGGGTTCGCCGCCAGCGCGAGCTCCGTGGCCTCGGCGTCCGTCTGAATGAGCCCCACGTCCTTGCGCAGCCAGGTCATGACCGCGCCGGTGTAGTTGAGGTTGCCCTCGAAGACGTACTCCACCCTGCCGTTCATGCCCCAGGCGAGGCTCGTGACCAGCCTGCCCTCGGAAAACCTCGGCTGCGCGCCGATATTCATCATGACCGACGAACCGGTGCCGTAGGTGGCCTTGACCTGGCCGGGCTTGCGGCAGTCCTGCCCGAACAGGGCGCCGTGGCTGTCGCCCAGCACGCCGCAGACGGGTATTGGCTCGTCCAGGTAGCCGCCCAGATCGGTCATGCCGAAGACCGAATCGCTCATCCGCACCTCGGGCAGCGCGTCCACCGGCACGCCGAAGGCCCGGCAGAGGCCCTCGTCCCAGCGCAGCTTCGTGATGTCGAAGAGCTGGGTGCGGCTGGCGTTCGAGTAGTCCGTGGCGTGTACCTTTTCCCGCGTCAAAAACGAGAGCAGCCAGCTGTCCACGGTGCCGAAGCAGAGCCTCCCCTGCCCTGCGAGCTCGCGCGCCTCGGGCACGTTCTCCATTATCCAGCCCATCTTCGAGGCCGGGAAATAGGGCGAGAGGTTCATGCCGCTTATCTTCCGCACTTCCCCGGCCATGCCCGAGAGCCGCTCGCAGACCTTTTCGGCCCGCGCGCACTGCCAGACGATGGCGTGGCAGATGCTCCTGCCCGTCTCCCTGTCCCAGGCGACCGTGGTCTCGCGCTGGTTCGAGATGCCGAAGGCGGCGATGTCATTTTTGTCGATGCCCGCCTTTTCCACCGTGTCGCGGCAGACGGCGAGGGTGTTTTCGCGTATCTCCTCGGGGTCGTGGCTGACCCAGCCGAGCTCGCTGATTATCTGCCTGTGCGGCCTGTCGGCCCGGCAGACGAGCACGCCGTCCTCGTCAAACAGCAGGCCCTTGGTGCCCTGGGTGGACTGATCCACCGCGAGTACATAGCGGCTCATTTGAGCAGCTCCAGCGCGGTCTTCTCGATGCCGGCGGCGTCGAGCCCGTAGTGCGCGAACACCTGCTTGGAGTTGCCGGTCACGACCGGGCTGTCGGGCAGGCACAGGTTCACTACCCTGCACGGGGCCTCGGCCGCCGTCACCTGCGCGACCATGGAGCCCAGGCCGCCTATCGCGACGTGCTCCTCAACGGTGATTATCGTGCCGGTCTGCGCGGCCTTCAGCACTGCCTCGCGGTCGAGGGGCTTCACGCAGTACATGTCTATCACTGTGGCCTCTATGCCCTTTTCGGCCAGGGCCTCGGCCGCCTTCATGGCGTGCCAGACCAGCTCGCCGCAGGCGATGATGGCTATATCCCTGCCCTCGCGTATGACCGTGGCCTTGTCCATCTCGAAGGGTACCTTCCCCTCCTCGTACACGTCCTCGACGGCGTTGCGGCCGACGCGGATGTAGGCGGGCTCGGTGTCGGCCATGAGCGCGCGGGTCAGCTTCTCGGTCTGGAAGCGGTCGGAGGGGAAATACACCCTCATGCCCGGGATGGAGCCTATCGTGGCTATGTCGGTCGTGGAGTGGTGGGTCATGCCGAGGGCGCCGTAGCTCACGCCGCCGGAGATGCCCAGGAGCTTCACGTTCATGTGCGAGTAGGCGCAGTCCACCTTCACCTGCTCCATCGACCTCGTGGACAGGAAGGACGCCGGGGACACGGCCATGGGCTTCTTGCCCGCGTTGGCCAGGCCCGCCGCCATCGACACCAGCGACTGCTCCGCTATGCCGACCTCTATGAACTGCCCGGGCAGCTCGTCCGCGAAGGGAGTCATCGAGCCGGAACCGCGCGAGTCGGAGCAGAGGACGACGATGTCCTTATCCTCCTTCGCGAGCTCCATGAGCACATTGCATACGACCTGCTTGTTCGCCGTTGCCATTACAGACCCGCCTTCCTTTCCGCCAGCTCGGCCATCGCCGTCTCGTACTGTTCGTCGTTCATGACCTTGTGATGCCACACGGCCAGGTTCTCCATGAAGGACACGCCCTTGCCCTTGGTCGTGTTCAGGATGATGACCGTGGGCTTGCCCTTGGTCTCCTTCGCCAGGCTTATCGCCGCGTCCACCGCGGCAATGTCGTTGCCCGGTATCGAGACCACGTTCCAGCCGAAGGCCGCCCAGCGGCGCTCCTGCTCGTCCTGGGCCATGACGTCCTCGGTGCTGCCGGAGATCTGCAGCCGGTTCCTGTCCACAAAGGCGGTCAGGTTGTCCAGCTTGAAGTGCCCGCCGGCCATGACGCCTTCCCAGACGCTGCCCTCGGCCAGCTCGCCGTCGCCCAGCACTGCGTAGACCCTGTAGGGCCGGCCGTCCATCTTGCCGGCCTTCGCCATGCCCACCGCCACGGAAAGCCCGTGGCCCAGCGAGCCGGAATTCATCTCTATGCCCGGTATCTTGTTGTTCGGATGCCCGATGAAGCGCGAGCCGTAGGCGCTGTAGGTGTCCATGAGCTCGGCCTTGTCGAAGTAGCCCCTGTCCGCCAGGATGCAGTAGAGCGTCTCCACCGAGTGGCCCTTCGAGAGCACGAAACGGTCGCGGTCAGGGTCGGACTCGTTCTCGGGCGAGCAGTTCAGGTGCTTGTAGTACAGCGCGACCAGAGCCTCGACCTCGCTCATGTCGCCGCCGATGTGGCCGCAGCCGGCCTTGTGGATGAGGGTCACGACGTCCGCGCGGATGTCGCAGGCCTTCCTTTCAAGCTCTGTTATTGTCATGCTCATTCTCCTCTCAGATAGGCCTTCACGTCTTCCTCAATGGGGTCGTACAGGTCGGGCTTCACGCCGATATACTTGCAGGCCTCGTAGAGCACGGGGACGACGTTCTTGTGTATGCCCACGCAGTGGTGGATGTACGGGCCCTCGACGACCTTCGCCTCGAGCCGCTTGATGTTCTCGACCTCTATCCAGAGGTAGGTGCCCATGCCGGTCGGCCCGTCCACGCCCTTGGCGTTGCCCAGCAGCAGGGAGTACTCGCCGTTGTCGCCGTCGAAGCGGGCCAGCGTCAGCTCGCCGTGCTTGGCCTCGGCGGTGATGGCGCCGGGGTAATCGAAGGCCAGAGGATAGGTGATGCAGGGCTTGCAGCCCGCCACGGACAGGGGCCAGGGGCCGCAGTGCTGCAGGAGCTCGCCGTTTTCTATGTCCGGATGCCGTATCGTCCAGTCGGCGAAGAAGCTGCGCGTCTCGTCGTTCGCCGCCGCCTCGACCAGCAGGGCCGTGATGGCGCCGTGGATGTCCGTCTCGCACACGACCGGGATGCCCTTGTCGTTGAGCAGCGCGTTCGCCGCGCAGGGCATGATGCCCAGCTCGCCCTGCAGGGCGTTCCAGCACTGGATGGCCGCCGCGCTGCAGTGGTACTGCTTCACCAGGCGCTCCATCGCCACCGCAAGGCCCGCAATGTTCGTCAGCTGCGCGTCGGAGACCTTGATCTCCATGTGCTCGCGGCAGTAGTCCATAGTCTTTTTGACCTCATCGCCCTC
This sequence comes from uncultured Oscillospiraceae bacterium, assembly GCA_944387285.1. Taxonomy (GTDB): domain Bacteria; phylum Bacillota; class Clostridia; order Oscillospirales; family Oscillospiraceae; genus Scatomorpha. The sequence continues at coordinate 38,242 of CALXEH010000001.1, forward strand.
GGCGATGGCCTTCTTCACCTCGGCCGTCAGCTCCGGCAGCGGGATGGGCGCAAGCTGGACGTTGTACTTCTCCAGCAGCTCGCCCTCGTTGCACATCGTGCTCCAGAAATCAAAGGGCCTGGGGCCGATCTGCAGGATGCGGATGTTCCGGAAGGTCTTGACCACGCTGCACACCGCCAGGAAGTCCCTCAGCCCGCGCTCGAACACGGGGTCGGACAGGCGGCAGTTCGTCAGGTATGTAAAGGGCACCCCAAAGCGCCGCAGCACCTTGCCGGTAGCAAAAAGACCGCACTGCGTATCGCGGAGCCGCGTGCCGTCCGGCTCCGGCCTCTCGTCCAGAGGGCCCCAGAGCAGCACGGGCACGTCCAGGTCCTTTGCAAGCCTCGCGCAAAGGTACTCGGTGCCGAAATTGCAGTGCGCCAAAAGCAGGCCCTCGACACCCTCCGCGCGGAACTTCTCAAGTATCTTAAGCCTGTCGTCCTCGCTGTAAAGCAGGCCCTCCTCGTTGATGTCGTCAATGTCCACGAAATCTACGCCCAGTTCCTTCAAGCGCTGTGCCGTCAGGTTCCTGTACTTGACCGCGTCCGGCGCGCTGAAAATGCTGCGCCTGGTCGGAGCGAATCCCAATTTGATCTGCGCCATACTCAACAGCCTCACTTTTCAATTTTAATATCGATTTAGATTATAAATATTTATATAAACATTGTCAAGCAGATTTTGTTACTTCGCATTTTTTGTTTATTCGCACAATCAGAACCAAGCCGCTTTATGCAACATACTCAGGACAAAGCCCGTTTTTAAGCAGATTTAAGCACTTTGGAAGCCATCTATGCCTTTAGGCGGGACGGCGGCAGAACATAACTGTTATAATCTGGCGGGCGGCAGCAAAAAACCGCCCGCTTTTTGCGGACGGTTTATAAATTAATCTAAAACATTTAGCTCAACGGTGAGGCCCGTCTATGACGCTGTCGCGCTCGATGAACTCGGTGCAGCTCTCGATTTTGAAAATGCCGGTGTTGGGGTCGTCCATCATGGTGATGAGGCGGCGCACGGCTTCCCAGCCCATGGAACGTTTGTTGACGTGTATGGTGGTGAGCGCGGGCGAGGAGACGGTGCAGTACGGCAGGTCGTCGAAGCCGACGATGGACACGTCCTCGGGCACGCGGCAGCCGCGCTCCTTGAGCGCGCGCATGACGCCGAAGGCGATGAGGTCGTTGTCCACGAAGAAGGCGCTGGGCAGGGTCGGCCCGGTGTCGAGGTATTGCAGCATGCCCACATAGGCGCTGTCGGTCTTGGTGCCGACGGTGACGCACCAGTCGGGGTTGAGCTCTATGCCGTGCTCGACCAGCGCCTGCCTGTAGCCGCACTCGCGCGCCTGGAAGGCCTTGATGCGGAACGAGCCGCGCACATAGCCGATCTCGCGGTGGCCGCGTTCTATTAAATAATGTACCGCGTTCTGCGCGGAATCTATGTTGTTTATCAGCACGCCGTTGAAGGGCTGGCGCTCGCACCAGCCGTCAAGCAGGATGAGCGGGCACTTGCAGTTGAGGTAGAGGTCAAAATCCTCCTCCAGCATCTCGGTGGCCAGCAGTATCACCCCGCCGTTGGAGTCGGAGATTATCTGGCTCACCTGCTCGGCATAGTCCGGCGCGGAATAGTTGAGCCGGATGTAGATTGTCGCCAGCCCGTTCTCGCGCGCGGCCTCCTCCACGCCCTCGATGACCGCGGGATGGAAGGGGCTGTCGTCGATTATGCCGCCGTTGCGCCGGAACTGCACGAACTTGATGCTCTTGAGGCTCTTGGAGCCGGTGAAATAGCCCAGCTCGCCCGCCACCTGGAATATCCGCTCCGCCGTCTCCTTGTTCACGCCCCGCTTCATGTTCAGCGCGTTGGACACCGTCGCCGGTGAAAAGCCCGTTATCTCGCTTATGCGCTTCACGCTCGGTCTGTTGCCGGTTTTCATAAACTCACCTAAACCACTTTAGTTTTGATTAGCTAAATTTATTATATTGCTTCATAAATCAATTTGCAACTATTTTTATATACTAAATATAATTCAGCCGTCCTCAAAATAACTCAGCCGTCCGCGCATAAAAAAAGGGAGGCCGGGCCTCCCTTTCCTGCATTTCAGGCGTTTAGTATGCGCATGAATTCCTCGCCGGTGATGCTTTCCCTTTCGTAGAGGGTGCCGGCTATCTCGTCGAGCTTGGCGCGGTTGTCGCTGAGTATCTTTTTGGCCTTGGCGTGCTGGGTCTCGATGAGCTTGGAGACGGCGCGGTCGATGGCGGTCTGGGTCTCGGGCGAGCAGGACAGCGAGCTGTCGCCGCCGAGGTAGCGGTTCTGTACGGTCTCCATGGCGGTCATGCCGAATTCGTCGCTCATGCCGTACTGGGTTATCATGGCGCGGGCGATCTTGGTAGCCTGCTCGATGTCGTTGGAGGCGCCGGTGGTGACGAGGCCGAAGACCAGCTCCTCCGCGGCCCTGCCGCCGGTGAAGGTGGCGATGCGGTTTTCGAGCTCCTCGCGGCTCATGAGGTAGTGGTTGCCCTCCTCGACCTGCATGGTGTAGCCCAGGGCGCCGGAGGTGCGCGGGACTATGGTTATCTTCTGCACAGGGGCGGAGTTGGTCTGCTTTGCGGCGACCAGGGCGTGGCCGACCTCGTGGTAGGCGACGACCTTCTTTTCCGCGTCGGTGAGGATGGCGTTTTTCTTCTGGTAGCCGGCGATGACAGTCTCGATGCTCTCCTCGAAGTCGGCCTCGTTCGCCGCGCCGCGGCCCGTGCGGACAGCGCGCAGCGCCGCCTCGTTGATGATGTTGGCCAGTTCCGCGCCGGAAGCGCCGGAGGCCATGCGGGCTATCTTGTTGAAGTCCACGTCGTCGGTGTATTTTATCTTCCGGGCGTGGACCTTGAGTATCTCCTCCCTGCCCTTGAGGTCGGGCAGCTCCACGGGCACGCGCCGGTCGAAACGGCCCGGGCGGGTGAGCGCGGGGTCGAGGGAATCGGGCCGGTTCGTGGCGGCCAGCAGCATGACGCCGCTGTTTTCCTCAAAGCCGTCCATCTCGGTGAGCAGCTGGTTGAGGGTCTGCTCGCGCTCGTCGTTGCCGCCGATCTGGTTGTCGCGCTTTTTGCCGATGGCGTCTATCTCGTCGATAAAGACGATGCAGGGCGTCTTGGCCTTGGCCTGCTTGAAGAGGTCGCGCACCTTCGCCGCGCCCATGCCGACGAACATCTCCACGAATTCGGAGCCGGACATGGAGAAGAAAGGCACGTTCGCCTCGCCCGCGACGGCCTTGGCGAGCATGGTCTTGCCGGTCCCCGGAGGGCCGACGAGCAGTATGCCCTTGGGCATGGCCGCGCCGACCTCGCGGTATTTCCCGGGGTTGTGGAGGTAGTCCACGACCTCGGCCAGGGCCTCCTTGGCCTCGTCCTCACCGGCGACGTCGGAGAACTTGATGCCCTCGGAGGACTTGACGTAGACCTTGGCGCTGGACTTGCCCATGCCGAAAGCCAGGCTGTTCGGCCCGCCGGCCTTCTCCATCAGCTTCTTTGACATGTACTGCCCCAGCCAGATGAACACCAGGATGGGCAGCACCCAGGAGAGCAGGAAGGTCAAGAAGGGCGAGGCCTGCTCGATTATCTCGCCGCTGAACTTGGCGCCGGAGTCGAGCAGCCGCTGCGTGAGCTCGGGGTCGTCCACCATGCCGGTCTTGTAGATGGCGGTGCCGTCCGAGTTCGTGAACAGGATGCGGTTTTCGCTCTGCTGCAGCTCCACCTGGCCTATCTCGCCCGCGTTGGCCATGGAGACGAAGGTGTTGTAGTCCACCTCCTGTATCCTGCGCTCGGCCATCAGGGGCATGCACAGGAAGTTGAACACCAGCAGCACCAGCAGGACGATGACGTAATAATAGATCAGCGGTCTTTTGGGTTTTTTCACTTCATTCATATGTAATACCTCGCAGTCATAATTCAGGTCATGATATTCTACCCGAAGACCGCGAGGTATTCCATGTGCAGCTTTGCAGTTTTGTCCTTACACTTTGCGCGATTTGTAAGCCTGGCGGGCTCAGTCCTTCTCGCCGAGCATGCGCAGCAGCTGTTCGGCCAGCTCTTCGGGGTCGAGGTTCGGGTCGCCGCAGTGCTCGAACAGCACCCCGGCCAGGCCGAAGCTGAGAAAGTCCAGGGCGAGCCCGGCGTCGCGGTACTTGGCGCGCAGATGTGCCGGGCTGCGGCTGAGCACCTCCTCGAGGTAGACGTGCATGGCGCGGAAGAGCAGCCGCTCGACCTGTTCACGGCGCTGCGAGTCGATGAGCTTCCTGTACAGGACGCGGTTTTCCGCCGTAGAGCGTATGAGCTCGGCCAGCGCGGCCTTGGCCGAACCGGCCTTCAGGCAGCGTTCGACCATCTGCTCCACCTTGCGGTCGAGCGTCCACTCCACCACGTCCATGAGGTCCTGGAAGTGGTAATAAAACGTCTGCCGCGAGATGCCGCAGTCCTCTATGAGCGCCGTAACGGTCACGCGGTCGATGCCGCGCTGCCTGACCAGCGCAAAAAAATGCTCCGCAATGAGCTTCTTCATATCCGCCGCCATAGTCTCCAGCCTCCTTTGCCCCAGTATAACACAAAACCCGACACAGTAAAAGAGCTCCCCGTATCCGGGGAGCTTTTTATCAGGCCAGGGGCAGCCTTATCTCGGCTTTGAAGAGGTCGCCGTCGGTGCTTATGGAGAACTCGCCGTGTTGGAGCTCGGTCAGGCTCTTGGCTATGTTCAGGCCGAGGCCGCTGCCTTCCGTGTGCCTCGAGGCGTCGCCGCGCACAAAACGCTCCATCAGCTCCTCCGCGCTCACGTTCAGCGCCGCGCGGGAGATGTTCTTCATGGATAACACCGCCGCCGCGCCCTCTGTCCGCACGTCCACATACACCCGAGTGTCCGGCAGCGCGTACTTCACCACGTTGTTGAACAGGTTGTCGATGACCCGCCAGAGCAGCCGCCCGTCCGCCATCACCACCGGCGCCGGCTCCGGGATGCTTATCACCGTGTTCAGCCGCCCGGCCTCGAGCTTGGCGCTGTACTCGCCGTAGCTCTGGTTTATGATCTCCTGCGTGTTCGTCGGCACGAGATTCACCGTCATGTTGCCCGTGGACGCCTTCGACGCCTCCACCAGGTCCTCCGTCAGCTTCTTGAGCCGCTGCGACTGCCGCCCGAGCACGTCCAGGTACTCAGCCCGCTCCTCCTCCGTCTTCGCCTTCTGCAGCAGGTCGGCGTAGTTGATGATGGACGTCAGCGGGGTCTTGATATCGTGCGAGACGTTCGTTATCAGCTCGGTCTTGAGCCGCTCGGACTTCATGCGCTGGGCAACCTCTTTCGCCAGGCCGTCGCCGATGCTGTTGAGGTTCTCGGCGTGGGCCTTGAACTCCCAGTACATGTGCGCGGTGTCTATCTTCTCGTCGAACCTGCCCTCGGCGAGCTGCTGCCCGGCCTTTTTGATGGCCTTCATCTGCCACGCGCCGAAGATGGCCGCGGCGTATATGACGATGGAAAACAGAAGCCCCACGAGCAGCCAGACGCCGCTGCTGTCGTACATCAGTATGAAAAGCACGAAGGCAATAAGGAACAGCCCCAGCATGATCAGCGCCGTGCGCCAGACGATGGGTATCATGCGCCCGAAGCGCCCGATGCCGTGCCAGACGGCCTTGATAACGCGCCAGATAAGGCGCAGGACGCGGTAGATGACGGTGTTCCGCCACCACTTGCCGCACTTGACGCGCGTTGCAAAACTCAGCAGCAGCGCGAGGATGAGGCCGAAGGCGACGCACAGGACGAACACGCCGAGGAAGACGTACTGCATGATGGCGGTGTATCCGCTCGGCATAATGTTGACCATACTTTCACCGACGACGAATATCAGGAAAAAGTCTGCCAAGGCGACGGCTGCGGCGTATAAATCAAGAGGTATGCGGTCAATAAGATTCAGACGCGGCTCGGTCTCGCCCCTTCGGTGCCCGGCTGCGCAGAACAGGAAGATCGTGCAGGCCAGCATCAGCAGCAGAAACACCACGCCAACGTAGACGCTCGCGCCGCAGAAGCCGGACACATTCCACACTATGCGGGCGACGGTCATCGCGCCCGGCTGGGTATAGTCAAGGTTTATCAGCACATATTCCTTTATATATTCGGCGTCGCCCCAGCCGGATACGCTTGCCGCGTAGCAGGCGGCGCAGATAAGCACGCAGATAAGCGACACATACAGCAGCACGATAGCGCCGACCTTGGCCCAGGTGCTGTGCGTGAGCTTCACGCGCTCCTTCGGCGGTTTTTCAGTATCAACAGGTATCACTTCGTCGTCCATCACTTTTTGCCCTCCATCTTGTAGCCCTGGCCCCAGACGACCTTGATATAGCGCGGGTCGCTGGGGTTTATTTCGATTTTCTCCCTGAGGTGGCGGATATGGACTGCGACGGCGCTCTCGGAGCCGTAGGCGTTCTCATTCCAGACGAGCTCGTATATCTGGGTGGACGAGAACACGCGGTTCGGGTTGCGCATGAGCAGCTTGAGAATGTTGTACTCGATGGGCGTGAGCTGCACGGCTTCGCCGTCTACGGTGACGGACTTCTCCGCGTCATTGAGCTCGACGCCGCCGATGGTGATGGTATCCTTCGGCTGCTCGCGCTTGACCTGCCCACCGAGGCGGGTATAGCGCCGGAGCTGGCTGCGGACCCTCGCCTGTACCTCGATGGGGTCGAAGGGCTTGGTCACATAGTCGTCCGCGCCGACGTTCAGGCCCAGCACCTTGTCCGAGCTCTCGCTCTTGGCCGTGAGCAGTATGACCGGGATGTTATACTCCTCCCGCAGCTTTGCCGTGGCCGCGATGCCGTCCATCTCGGGCATCATGACGTCCATGAGCACGAGGTCGATGTCGTACTTCTTCACGCAGTCGAGCGCCTGCCTGCCCGTGAACGCGGTGTATATCTTGTAATCCTCGTTCGACAGGTAGATCTTCAGCGCCGAGACGATATCCGCATCGTCGTCGCAAATCAGGATGTTAGCCATATCCTCACCTCACGGGTACATTGTAACTCAAAGGGCGTTTAAGATAAAAGAGGGCGATTGTTTAAGATGTGGTTAAGAATGCGCCCAGCGGTGACGTTCTCGCGCCGGTCCTTACGTCCCCGCCCCTACAGGGGTTGGGTGCGTTGACGTGGCCGTGTGCGCTGTCGTGGCCCTGCGCGGGTCACATATAGAAGCGTTCGGGCTGGGCGTGGGCCGACACCATTACCTCAAGGCCGGGGAAATCGGTCTCGAGCCATGTTTTCAGCACCGGCACCACAACATTTTCTGTGGGGTAGTGCCCGGCGTCGATGAGGTTTATTCCGGCCTCGTTCGCGGCTATGAACTGGTGGTGCTTCACGTCCGCGGTGAGGTATGTGTCGCAGCCTGCGGCTATGGCGAGCTCCAGGTCGCCCGCGCCCGCGCCGCCGCAGAGGCCAAGGCGCTTGACCGGCTTTTCCGGCCCGGCGTATCTCAGCCCGTTCGCGCCCAGGCGCTCCTTCACCAGCGCCAGGAACGCGCCGAACCCCATCTCCTCCGGCAGCTCGCACAGGCGGCTGACGTTCTCCTCCTTGTTGAGCTTATCCAGCACCGTCGCGCCCAGGGCCGCCGCCAGCGCGTCGTTGACCCCGCCCTCGGCCGCGTCCAGGTTCGTGTGCATGCAGATGGCCGACATGCCCGCCTCAACGATGGCGAGGAATTTCCGCTCCGCCGCACCGGAGTCCGTCACGCTCTTGACGCCCTCGAAGGTCAGCGGGTGGTGCGACACTATGAGCTGCGCGCCCAGGGCCGCCGCCTCGCCTATCACCGCGTCCGTGATGTCCAGCGTCACCAGCACGCGGCCCACTTCCCTGTCCGAGCGCCCGGCCAGGTGGCCCACGTTGTCAAAGCCCATCTTCAGCCCCACCGGCGCGCGGGCGTCCAGCGCCTTGAAGACCTCGCTCGTCCTTACCATGTTGTCACAGCTCCTTCCTCAGCTTGCAGAGCCTCGCGCAGACCTCGCGCTGCTCCGACGTGTCCCTGGGCGTCTGCGCGCTCTCGAGCCCGTGCAGCGCCCTCTGCGCGGCGTCCAGCCGCATATCCAGCCAGCGGGCCAGCAGCGGGTCGGCCCGCAGGTATTCCTCCGCGTACACGCCGCCGCCGCGGCCCGGGCCCGCCTCAAGGGCGACGTACAGCCGCACGCCCTCGGCCGCAAGCGCCGCGCGCCTTATGCCGCAGCCCGACGCATACAGCCAGCGGCACAGCTCGTCCAGCTTCGACTGCGGCTGCAGCACCAGCCTCGGCCCGCAGAGCGACCAGGGCGAGCGCCCCAGTATGCCCTGTATCGTCTCGCCGCCCATGCCCGCTATCACTATCACGTCCGCCTCCTGCGCGCCCTCGAAGTCCAGGCCGTCACACAGCTCGAAGCGTATCCGCCCCTCAAGCCCGAAGTCGGACGCGGTCTGCCGCGCGGCGGAGAGCGGCCCGCGGTTTATATCCGTCGCCGCGACGCGCCCTGCCCTGCCGTTTTGCAGCAGCCACACCGCCAGCCGGCCGTGGTCCGTGCCCACGTCCACCGCAAAGCCGCCCTCGCCCGCCAGCCGGGCCGCCATCGCCAGCCGCGGCGTTAGTTTCAGTTTCTCCACTTTTTTCTCCTGCTGCACAAAATGGCTCCCCTTATGCAGGGGAGCCATGCGTCTTTGCTCGCTCCGGGCTCAATACATCGCCAGGTAGGCCTTGAGGTCGGCCAGGAACTGGTCGGGGTCCACCTCGTGGGCGTAGCAGGCCTGCTCCAGCGTCTCGCCGCTGGCAAGCGCGCAGCCCATGCAGTGCATGCCTATGCTCTGGAACGCCGGCATCGCCTGCGGGGCGTTCTCGAGTATCTCGGATATCATGGTTTCCTTGGTGAGCTCAAACATTGCTGTTCCTCCGTTAGTCTCAGTATAAACTAAAACGAATGGGACACATTCTCAGCGTCCCATTCGTCTTGCTGCCTTTTCAGGCGTTGCTCTGCTGCTCGCGGATCTTCGCGAAGCACTCGCTGCAATACACGGGACGGTCAGACTTGGGCTCGAAGGGAACCTTCGCCTCGCCGCCGCACATGGCGCAGACAGCGGTGAAGAACTCGCGCGGGCCGCGGGCCGCGTTCTTGCGGGCGTCACGGCAGGGCTTGCAGCGCTGCGGCTCGTTCTGGAAGCCGCGCTCGGCGTAGAACTCCTGCTCACCGGCGGAGAACACGAACTCCTGGCCGCACTCTTTGCACACTAGGACTTTGTCTTCAAACATTTTGTACCCTCTCTTTTGATGATTCTTGCCTCTCGGCTAATATTTGCGTTCAGCTCCTGCTGATGTCGCCTGGGAATGGTTTTCTCGCCAGCTTGCGGCGGATGCGCTGCACGGCGTTGTCTACTGACTTTTCGCTGCTCCCGAGCGCTTCGGCTATCTGCCGGTACGACTCGCCCTCGAGATACCGGAAAAGTACCTTCGTCTCAAAAACGGACAAACACCGCGAAAAGGTGGAATAGAACTCTCTTTCGCTCTCTCTGGCCAGGACCTGTTCCTCAGGCGCGCGCTTGAATATCTCCTGCTGTGCCGCAGGGCCGAGACGGGACTCTTCTGAGAGGATGACGTATTCCAGTGACACTCCGTTATTGAGTGGTTCGTGCTTCTTGCGAGAGGCGCTCTTTACCGCCTCAAGCACGCGGTTGCGTATGCAGATCTCTGCATATGTTCTGAATGAGGCGCCGCCGGCTTCGTCATAGCTCCTTATGGCGGAAAGCAGGCCCATCATGCCCTCCTGCGTCAGATCCTCGCTGTCGCCGCCCGCGAGAAAGCAGGGCCTTGCACACACGCGCACCAGCCTGGTATAGCGCTCTATCAGTTCTTCCTCCGCCTCGGTATCGCCCGAGACGGCCAGCCGTCTCAATTCAGAATCAGTATATTTAGTATAATCGATCATATCGCAACCTGATTACAGATTATATTACAAACTTCTGGAAAGTCAAGACAAATTATTTATTTTCTATGCAATTCCCGATATTTTTTTCAGGAAAGCGGCCCTCACAGCTCCAGCTGCTCCTGCACCTGGCCGGGCAGCTCGAGGCCGAGGTGCGCGTAGGCGCGCCGGGTCACGCAGCGGCCGCGCGGAGTGCGCGTCAGGTAGCCCTGCTGCAGCAGGTAGGGCTCGTACACGTCCTCGAGCGTCACGGCCTCCTCGTTTATCGTCGCCGCCAGCGTATCCAGCCCCACGGGGCCGCCGCCGTAGTATTCGATGATGCTGCGCAGCATCCGCCTGTCCAGGGCGTCCAGGCCTTCCCTGTCCACCTCGAGCCTCAGCAGCGCGTCGTCGGCTACATCCTTAGTTATAACGCCGCCGGCGTTCACCTGTGCAAAGTCGCGCACGCGCCGCAGCATCCGGTTGGCTATCCTGGGCGTGCCCCTCGACCTCGACGCTATCTCCCGAGCGCCCTCGGGCTCTATCTCTATATTGAGTATCCCGGCGCTGCGCGTGACGATGGCCGTCAGCTCCTCCGTCGTATAGAGCTCCAGCCTCAGCGACACGCCGAACCTGTCGCGCAGGGGCGCGGTCAGCTGGCCGGAGCGCGTCGTGGCGCCGATGAGCGTGAAGCGCGGCAGCTCCAGCCGTATCGAGTTCGCCGAAGGGCCCTTGCCGATGATGATGTCGATGGCGTAGTCCTCCATCGCCGGGTAGAGTATCTCCTCCACCATGCGGTCGAGCCGGTGTATCTCGTCCACGAACAGGATGTCGTTTTCCTGCAGATTCGTCAGCAGGGCGGCGAGGTCGCCGGCCTTGCCTATGGACGGGCCGGAGGTTATGCGCATGTTCACGCCCATCTCGTTTGCGATGACCGCCGCCAGGGTGGTCTTGCCCAGGCCCGGAGGCCCGTGCAGCAGCACATGGTCGAGCGGCTCGCCGCGCAGCTTCGCCGCCTTTATGAACACCGCCAGGTTCTCCTTCACCTTGGACTGGCCGATATATTCGCCCAGCGTCCTGGGCCGGAGCGAGAACTCGCCCGCGTCCTCAGGCAGGATGGTGGACGAGGTTATGACCCGTTCCTCCGCCTCGGATGAAAAGCTGATGCTCATTTGCGCTCACCTCACTTCATCATGTTCTTCAGCGCGGCCTTGATGAGCTCCTCCACCGTCATGGAGCCCGCGTCGAGGCCCTTGAGCGCGAGGTTTATCTCCGCCGGGCCGTAGCCGAGCACTGCCAGGGCCGCCGAGGCGTCCGCGAGCTTGCCGTCCCCGACGGCGGCGGGCGCGCCCGCTTTCACGGGCAGCGTCAGCTCCGCGCTCTCGCTGGCCAGCTTGTCCTTCAGCTCGAGTATGACCCGCTGCGCTATCTTCTTGCCTATGCCCGGCGCGACGGTCAGCGCCTTCTCGTCGCCGGTCATTATCGCCATGGCCAGCGCCTCCGGCGTGTGCGCAGAGAGTATCGACAGCGCCGCCTTCGGGCCCACGCCCGACACCGCGATGAGCAGGTCAAAGCAGCGCTTCTCGCTCTTGCTCGCAAAGCCGAAGAGCTCAAAGGCGTCGTCCCTGATGCTCTCGGATATGTACAGCTTCGCGCGCTCGCCCGGCCTGAGCCTCGACTGCGTCGTGAGGCTGGTATTCACCAGGTAGCCCACGCCGCCGCAGTCCACGACCGCGGCGCCCTGTATGAGCTCCGCGACCTTGCCTTCTAAATGGTAGAACATACGCTGCCTCCCGTCCTGCCCGCCATGAGCGAGGTATAGCTCCTCGCGTGGCAGAGCGCTATCGCCACGGCGTCCGCCGCGTCATCCGGCTTCGGCGCGGCGGAGAGGTTCAGTATCCGCTTGACCATGTCGATGACCTGGCGCTTTTCCGCGCGGCCGTAGCCCACCACCGCCTGCTTAACCTGCAGGGGCGTGTACTCGTACACCGGCAGGCCGCGGCGGTAGCAGGCCAGCAGTATGACTCCCCTGCCCTGCGCCACGGATATGCCGGTCGTGATATTAGTGTTGAAAAACAGTTCCTCTATCGCCGCCACGTCGGGCTTGAAGGTGCTTATGACCTCCTCCATGTCCGAGTAGATCCTGTCCAGCCGGCTCGAGAGGCTGGTGCCCGCAGGCGTCGTTATCACGCCGCAGCGCACGAAATCCTGCTTGCCCCGCTCCGAATCCACCACGCCGAAGCCGACGATGGCGACGCCGGGGTCGATACCAAGTATACGCATATGCCGCCTCGCTTTCAACAGCATATTGTAACACGGCCCGCCCCTTTATTCAAGAGCGCCCAGTATGCCGCCGAGCTCCTGCCAGGACTCGACCTTCAGGTGCCGGCAGCGCGGCGGATGCTTCGCGGGCGGCTTGTAGGTGCAGTCCACGGGGTACTTGAACCAGACCGGGTACAGCCCGGCGCGCGCCGCGCCCTCCACGTCGCACTCCACGTCATCGCCGATGAACCAGCAGTCGGCCGCGTCCAGGCCCGCCAGGCCCAGCGCGCGCCGGAATATCTGCTCCGAGGGCTTCCTGAACACGCACTCGCTCGAAGCCACGATGAACTCAAAGCTGTGGAAGGGCAGGCACTCGTTTATCCGCCGTATCAGCGTCCCGCCCGAGAACGACAGGTTGCTGATGACGCCCGTGCGTATGCCCAGCCGCGCGCACAGGCCCAGGAAGCCCTCTATGCCCTCCATCGGGTAGATGGGCTCCGTGGCGCACCAGCGGACGTATTCCAGCTCCTGCATGGGCAGGTCGAACCGGAGCCCCAGCTGGTCGAAGATGCACTCGTCGAGCTTGAGCCCGTCCGTTTCCAGCTCAAGCGGGCGCAGGCGGCCGAACAGCTCGCGGTAGACGCCGCGGCTGTATTCGCACAGCTCCTCCGCCGTCAGGCCGCGCGGGTTCTCCACGGCATGCGCCAGCGCCGCGCGCCAGCCCTCCAGGTAGTCCTGCACCGGCTCGTAGCAGAGCGTGTGGCCGTAATCGAAAAGTATCATCGCCGGCTTGCGCATCCTCCCGCCTCCTTTGCCTGCTATTTTAACATGTCCCGGCCCTTTAGGCAATGCAAAACCGGCGGCTTTGCGCGCCGCCGGTCCTACCCCCTCACTATGCCGTCAGGCCCTCGGATGGGCCTTGTTGTATACGTCCTTGAGCTGCTTTTTGACGAGGTGCGAATACATCTGCGTCGAGGATATGTCGGCATGGCCGAGCATTTCCTGTATCGACTTCAGATCCGCGCCGTTTTCCAGCAGGTGCGCCGCAAAACTGTGCCTGAGCGTGTGCGGCGTGATGGTTTTTTCAATGTGGGCCTTCTGCTGATAGGTCTTGATGATCTTCCAGAAGCCCTGGCGGCTCATGCGCTCGCCGCTCAGGTTCACGAAGAGCGAGGGCTCGTCCGGCGAGGCGATCATCTGCGGCCGGATGAATTCCACATACTCCTGCAGGGCCTTCACCGCCTTGGGATAGAGCGGGATTATGCGCTCCTTCTCGCGGCCGCGGCAGCGGATGAAGCCGCCGGCAAGGTTGACGTCGATGATGTCCAGCGAGATGAGCTCGCTCACGCGGATGCCCGTGGCGTACAGCAGCTCCAGCATCGCGCGGTCGCGATAGCCCTTCATGTCCGAGCACTCGGGCTGCTCCAGCAGCAGCTCGACCTCCTTGCTCGTGAGTATCTGCGGCAGCTTCTGCACGGATTTCTCCGGCACCAGACCCAGGGCCGGGTTGTGCTCCACAACGCCCTTGTCCACCAGCAGCGCATAGAAGCACTTGAGCGAGGCGATGCAGCGCGACACCGTCGCCGGCGACTTGCCGGCGTGCCGCAGCCAGTCTATATAACCCGCCAGCTCGCCGTCCTCCGCCTCGGCCAGCTCGGGCAGGCCGTGCGAGACCAAATACTCCTCAAACTGCCGGATGTCGCGCATGTACGAAGCCAGAGTGTTGGCAGAAGCCTTCTTCACGTCCGTCAGATAGTTATTGAATTCTTCAAGACAAGCGGAAGACTCCAACGCCAAACTCCCCTTTCCCCGTTCTAAATGAGCAGCCGAACCAGCTGCGGAACCAAAAAACGCTCCACAGCCGCGGCCAGTATGAGCATGAGCCCCACGGCCGCCAGCCTGTTCTCCCCACGAGAACGCCCGGCCGGCACAGGCCGCCGCAGATATGAGGCCGTCAGCCTCGAGGAAAAACCCATCCCCTCGAAGGCCAGGATGAACAGCCCCGGCAGCGTCAACGCCGAGGGCAGGCCCAGTACGACTATCGTAAGCACCGCGCCCTTGTCGGGATAGGCCGAGGCTATGCAGGCCGCCGTACAGGCCAGCACAAAGCCCCGAAACGCCACCGCCGCCGGTATCAGCAGCAGCCCGAAGAGCGAGGTGGAAAAAAGCAAAACCATCAAATGGTATTTAGCACAGGAAAAGAGCAGCCCCAAAAAGCTCTCCGTACCGTAGACGGCGCCGCCGCCCGAGAGGACGTCCTCCGCGCCGCCGGGCACCGAAGCGCCCAGGACCGTGCCCGCCGCCGCGCCGGCTATGAACAGCACGCACAGCAGAAACAGGCTCAGCAGCTCGCCGCTGCGGCGCATGAACGCCGCGGCATCTCTCCGTATCGCCCGGTACGCCGGCATCACCCCGCCAGCCCCGGCCGCTTTTGGCGGATACTGCTGCAATTTACATAATCCAAGTACGCACAATATAATACAAATTCCATCCGTAATCAAGTCCTTTGTCAAAATAAGCGCATTTTTGTGAATTATGCCTAAGTATTATGTTAACTGTATTATGTCAACCGAGAATACCACCCTCCCCTTGTATGCCTGAATTTCGCCCGATATTCACAGCATTTAGTGAGCATTACGGCCTTTGGCAACAACATCTTGGTAATCAAAACTCAATTATGTCTACCGCGTCAATATATTACTCTCTGTATTATCGGTGGATAAGGCGATTTTTTCGGCGTTTTGCCTTAGCGCGGCCGAGGCGGAGCGAGCCGCCGAAGAGGCCGCCTGCCGCGGCGGCTATGGCGAACCTGAGGCAGGCCGCCGTGACGGGCCCCTCGCCCGGGGCCATGAGCGCGGCGATAACGACGGCGGCGGCGAGGCTCAGGCCGCAAACCGCGCCCGCCTCCAGCTGCTTCTCGCCTCTGCGGCCGGCCGCCGCGGCGCCGCCTGACGCCGTGCCGAAAAACAGACACGCCGTTGTCAGCAGCTCCATCGTGCTGGCAGGAAATACCTCGCGCTCCAAAAGCAGCGCGCAGCCCAGGCCGAGGGCGCAGAAGCCTGCAGCGCCCCACAGCGGGCCGAAGAGGTACCATTTGAGCCGCTGCCTCTTCCCTTTCCTTTCGAGCTTTGCAGACGTCATATGCTGGCCTCCAAACATAAAAATTCCCCGGAGCGGGATGCTTTGTACATCCTATTGCTCCGGGGAAAATTTAATGACAGGCTTTTACTCGCCCTTGCCCTCGTCTATGCTGTTCTCCTCGCCAGCGGTCTTGGCGGCGTTTTTCTTGCCCTTGGCCTTGGCGGCGGCAGCCTGCTGGGCGGCCTTCTGCTTTTCCTCACGCACGTTGGTCGAGATAGCCCACTTGGTGACCTGCATACGGACGCGGTCCTCGCCGGTCTCGAAGGTGATGGTATCCTCGGTGACCTGCACTACCTTGCCCATTATGCCGCCGATGGTGACGATCTCGTCGCCCGCGGTGATGTTGTTGCGCATCTCGGTGAGCTTTTTCTTCCGCTTGTTCTCGGGGCGGATGAGGAAGAAATAGAACACGACGAAGATGATGACGAGGAACAGGATCGACGACATTCCGCCGAGCCCGCTGGTCGCGGCTGCGTCTGCTGTCAGAAAATTAAAAAACATTTCGATTGACCCTCCAACCTAGGAAAATATACAGCGTGTCAATTATAACCTCATCTTCAGCCAAATGCAAGCAATTTATATCCGCTTATCCAAAATATTCGCATATCTCTCCCGGAAGGCGGCAAAGCTGCCCTCGTCCAGGGCCTGCCGGATACGGCGCATGAGCTCGTTATAGAACCACAGGTTATGCGTCACGGCAAAGCGCATGGCGAGCATCTCCTCGGCCTTGAACAGGTGGCGCACATAGGCCCTGGAGTACCTTCTGCACACGGGGCAGTCGCAGCCCGGCGCGATGGGGCCTTCGTCGCGCTCGTACTTGGCGTTTTTGATGTTGATGATGCCTTCCCAGGTGAAGAGGTGGCCGTGCCGGCCGTTGCGCGCGGGCATGACGCAGTCGAAGAAGTCCACGCCGCGCCAGACGCTCTCTATTATATTGCCCGGCGTGCCCACGCCCATGAGGTAGCGGGGCCTGTCCTTGGGCATGTGCTCCTCCACGGCCTCTATGGTGTCGTACATCTCCTGGGCGGTCTCGCCCACCGCCAGGCCGCCGATGGCGTAGCCGGGCAGGTCGAGCTCGGCGATGCGCTTCATGTGCTCTATGCGGATATCGTGGAACACCGCGCCCTGGTTGATGCCGAAGAGCACCTGGCCGGGGTTCACGGCGTCCGGCTCCGAGTTGTACTCGGCCAGCGCCCGCTTGCAGCGCTCGAGCCAGCGGACGGTGCGGTCGCAGCTCTGCCTGACGTACTCGTAGGGCGAGGGTATCTTGATGCACTCGTCGAAGGCCATGGCGATGTCCGAGCCGAGGTTGGACTGTATCCTCATGCTCTCCTCCGGGCCCATGAAGATGTGCCGGCCGTCCACATGGCAGTTGAACCTCACGCCGTCCTCGCCTATCTTCCGCAGCTGGGCGAGGGAAAATATCTGGAACCCGCCGCTGTCCGTGAGTATCGGCCCTTCCCAGGTCATGAACCTGTGCAGCCCGCCCAGGGACTTGATGAGCCCGTCGCCCGGGCGCACATGCAGGTGATAGGTATTCGACAGCTCCACCTGGCAGCCGATGTCCGCAAGGTCGCGCGCCGAGAGCGCGCCCTTTATCGCGCCCTGCGTGCCGACGTTCATGAACACCGGCGTCTGCACCGTGCCGTGCGGGCAGCTGAACTCGCCCCTTCTCGCGCGGCCCTCGGTCTTTATCAGTCTGAACATAAAAAGCCTCCCGCTCCTGCGATAGCTCCCTATCTTATCGCCCCGGCCGGGAATTGTCAACCGCGATTTGTGCTTGCGAAATTCGCCGGCCCTGTGTTAATATTAATGAGAAATAAATATGATTCATAAAATGAGGTGCCTTTGATTTGAAAATACAGGAATCAGCCGAGAATTACCTCGAGGCCATACTGGTGCTGCAAAAGCGGAAAGGCCTTGTGCGCTCCATAGACATAGCCAACGAGCTGTCGTTTTCCAAACCGAGCGTCAGCGTGGCGATGAAAAACCTGCGCATGAACGGCTACATCGAGGTGGACGCGGACGGCTACATCTCGCTGCTGGACAAGGGCCTGGAGATAGCGGAGAAGATATACGAGCGGCACACGCTGATATCCAGCTGGCTGATACGCATGGGCGTCAGCCCGGAGACGGCCTCGGAGGACGCCTGCCGCATCGAGCACGTCATCAGCGCAGAGACCTTTGAGAAGCTGAAGGAGCATGTCGCCGCCGGCGGGGAAGAATAAGCAATAAGCAAAAGAGAGGGGCGCTGTCCCCTCTCTTTTCATGTGTCAGCCCAGGTCCTTCGGCTCCACGGTGACGGTCTCGTAGTTCGTGTAGATGACCTTGCCGGGCAGGGCGCCGGAGGGCTTTTTGACGTTCTTCACCAGGGTGAAGTCCACGGCGGCCTTGCCGGACTCGCGCGCCTGGGAATAGTACGCGGCCAGCTCCGCCGCCTGGCGGAGCGTCCCGTCGTCCGGGCGCGTGTCCTCGGCGCGGATTATGACGTGCGAGCCGTGCAGCTTCTGCACATGAAGCCAGACATCCGTGCGCCGCGCGGTCTTGAAGGTCAGCTCGTCGTTCTGCGTGTTCGAGCGGCCTATCAGTATCTCGTATCCGCCCGAGGAGACCTTGCGGATGGGCCCAAGCGGCTTGACCTTGCGCTCCTTTCCGCCCTGCTTCGGCCGGCGCAGGACGTTCGCCTCCATGAGCTCGCGGCGTATCTGCGCCGTCTCCTTCTCGCTCTCGGCCCGGCTGAGCGCGTCCAGCGTGCCCTCGAGGTAGTCCAGCAGCGCCTCGCCCTCGGCGATGAGCTTTGTCAGGTGCTGCTCGGCCGCCGCGGCCTTTTTGTACTCCTTGTACGCCGCCGCCGCGTTCTGCTGCGGCGTTTTCAGCGGGTCGAGCTTTATCTCCACCGTCGGGCAGCCCTCGGCGTAATAGTCCTCGCACAGCAGCGCCCGCGCGCCCTTTTCCGCGCGCCAGAGGTTCGCCGTGATGAGGTCGCCGCGCCGGCGCAGGGCTTCCCTGTCCGCCGTTTTCTCCAGTTCCGCGCGCTGCTGCGCCAATTTGCGCGACTGCCTGTCCCTTAACGTGCGCACTGTCTTTGTCAGCTCGTGCGAGACGCGGCGCATCCGCTCCGCCCGCTCGCGCGCGGAGTAGAACTCGTCGAGCAGCTCCGAAAAGCCGCCGCGCGGCTCGCAGCGCATGGCCTCGCCGTACTGCGTGATGTGCATGAAGCTGAAATCCCGCGCCTGGCCGTTTTCCGTCAGCAGGCAGGGCGTGAATTCCCGGGCCTTTACGCTGTCGCACCAGGCGTCGAGCGCCATGGCGAGGTCTCCCCTCTCGGCCCGGTGCGCCAGCTCGCGCGCGATGAGCGGCGAGAGGCCGGAGAAGGCCTCGGCGAGGCGCTTGTCCGCGGGTTTGTCCCTGTCCGTATCCGCCAGCCGCGCCCGGCGCTCCGCGCTCGTGAGCTCGAGCGGGTTCGGCTTTGCCGGCCTCGGCGGCAGCCTGTAGAGCATCCCCGGCAGCAGACGCCTGTAGGCCTCCTCGCCGAAATCCGCCCGGCGCAGGCAGTCGATGATGACCCCTTCCCCATCCACGAGCACGATGTTCGACGAGCGGCCCATGAGCTCCACGGCCAGGCGCTTTTTGCTCTCCACGCCCAATTCGTCGCGGCAGGTGAGCTCGAAGACGGCCATGCGCTCGTTTTCCGGCTGCCAGAGCCGGTCTATCCGCGCTCCGACCAGGTGTTTTCGCAGCAGCATGCAGAACATCGGCGGCTGCTCCGGGTTCTCGAAACGCTCCGAGGTGAAGTGGAGCCGGGCCATGCCCACGCCCGCCGATATCAGCAGCCGGCGGCTGCCGCGCCTCGAATACAGCGAAAGGAGCAGCAGGTCCTTTGCGGGCTGCTGCACCTTGTCTATATGCGCGCCCTCAAGCTCGGGCGCTATCTCGTCAATCAGTGCCGAAAGGCACACTGCGTCAAGCGGCATCTAGATCCTCCGTGATAATGTCAAACAGCTCTCTCGCGCGCTCATGCTCGCCGCGCAGCCAGAGCCAGCCGAAGACCGCCTCCAGCGCCGTCGCCGCGTGGTACTGCCCCGGCGTGGAGCCGTGCGGCACCGTGTTGACGTGGCTGTTGCGCCCGCGCCGGTAGACGTCGTGCTCCGCCTCCGTCAGGTGCGGCAGTATCACCGCCGCCGCCCTCGCCTGCGCCGGGGCCTTCACCCGCGCCACCGTCTCGCGGTGCAGCTGCACCACCGTGGCTATGCCGCGCTCCGCCAGCAGCGTGCGCGTGAGCAGCTCGTACACCGCGTCGCCCACATGCGCGAGCGCCAATATGCTGAGTTTGCCCAGCTCGGCGTCCGTCATGCTCATTCCTCGTCCGAGTCCGTGCCGAACTCCATCTCGGTCTGGAAGCGCTCCGTCGGCGCGGCGCCGCTCATGAGCTGCATCTCCTGCCACTGCTGCTTGGTTATCAGCACCTGCCTCGGCTTCGAGCCCTCAAAGGGCCCGACTATGCCCAGCTGCTCCATCTGGTCCACCAGCCGCGCCGCGCGCGAGTAGCCCAGCTTAAGCCGCCGCTGCAGCATCGACACGCTCGCCTGCTTCGTCTCGAATATGACGTCCACCGCCTGCGGCAGCAGCTCGTCGAACTGCGACTTCGCCTGCGGCTCCTCGTCGTCCTGGTTTTTCGCCGCGCCGGAACCGCCGTTTGAGGGCTTGTCCTCCGCCGCCTTCTCGATCTGCTCGAGGATGTCCTCCGAATACTCCGGCGACGAGCTGCGCTTTATGAAGTCGATGACGTCCTCGCGCTCCTCGTCCGAGACATACGCGCCCTGGATGCGCATGGGCTTGCCGCTGCCCAGCGGCGAATACAGCATGTCGCCCATGCCGATGAGCTTTTCCGCGCCCGCCGAGTCGAGGATGATGCGCGACTCCATGGCGCTCGAGACCGCAAAGGCTATGCGGCTCGGGATGTTCGCCTTCATGAGGCCCGTGATGACGTCCGCAGACGGCCTCTGCGTGGCGATGATGAGGTGCATGCCCGAGGCGCGGCCCATCTGGGCCACGCGGCAGATGCTCTCCTCCACGTCCTTGGACGCGACGAGCATGAGGTCGGCCAGCTCGTCCACGACTATGACGACCTGCGGCATCGTCTCGCCGCCTGTCTTCTTCTGGTGGGCGTTATAGCCCGCGAGGTCGCGCACGCCGGCCTCGGAAAACAGCCTGTAGCGCTTGAGCATCTCCACCACAGCCCACTGCAGCGCGCCCGCCGCCTTCTTCGGGTCGGTCACGACGGGTACGAACAGGTGAGGTATGCCGTTGTAGATGCCCAGCTCGACCATCTTCGGGTCAATCATGATGAGCCGCACCTGCTCGGGCGTGGACTTGTACAGCAGGCTCAGCAGCAGCGAGTTGAGGCAGACCGACTTGCCAGAGCCGGTCGTGCCCGCGATGAGCATGTGCGGCAGCTTGGCGATGTTGCCGACCACGCACTCGCCGCTTATGTCCTTGCCGATGGCAAAGCTGAGGCTCGAGGACGCATTCTTGAAGGCCGGCGAGTCGATGATGTCGCGCAGGTAGACGATGCTGACTATCTTGTTCGGCACCTCGACGCCGACGGTGGAGATCTTGTCCGGGATGGGCGCGATGCGCACGTTCATGACGCCCAGCGAGAGGGCGAGGTCGCTTGAGAGGTTCGTGAGCTTCGTGAGCTTCACGCCCGCGTCCAGCTCGAGGTCGTAGCGCGTGACCGTGGGCCCGCGCGTGACGCCGACGATGTTCGCCGCGACGCCGAAGCTGTGCAGCGTGGTCTCTAGCCGGTCACGGTTGAGGGCGATCTCGTCCCTGCCGTCCACGGCCGCGGCCGTGCCCTTGCGCAGCAGGTCAACGGGCGGGAACTCGTATTCCGGCGTGGTCGCGGCGGCGCGGTCTATCTCCTCCGCGACTGCTGCGGTCTCCGCCTCGACCTCGGCCTTGCTCGGCTTGGCGGGCTTGGGCGGCTCTATGGGCGGCACAGGCGGCGGCGTCACGGGCGCAAAGCCCGCGTCGGGCAGCTCGTCCTCAAAGTCGAACACCGGCTCGGCCTTCGGCTGGGGCTTCTGCCTGGGCTTGCGCTCGCTCCTCACGCCCAGCTCGTCCTCCGTGAAGTAGCTGAGCTTCACGTCTTCGTAGTCCTCAAGCTCGCTCGGGTCGTCGTCCATGGGTATGTCGATGACGCGGTTTTTGGGCTTTTTGGCCGGTTTCGGCTGGTCTTTGGGCTGTTTTTTGGGCTGGGGCTGGTCAAATTCCTCCTCCGGCTCGGGCTCGTATTCGCGGTGCTCGCGGCCGGAAAGCCAGGCGGCTATCTTGCCGAAGCTCAGGTTCACGGCGTAGATGAGGAAGAACAGGAACAGCGCCAGCAGCAGCGGGAAGGCCCCGTACACGCTGAACATGGACTCCAGCGCCATGGACAGCAGGCCGGAGACCAGGCCGCCGCCTTCGAGCAGCTTGCCCTCGGCGTACAGGCCCTGTATCAGCGGCGTAAGCTTGCCGCCCAGCTCCAGCGCCGTGCGCGAGAACAGCAGATGCGCCATGGCCCCGAACATTATGGGCAGCATGCAGCAGCAGAAGACGCGGAAGCCCACGGGCCGGCCGCGGTGGAAGGCCAGGGTGATGGCCATGAGCACCAGCGCGGGCGGGAACAGGTAATAACCCCAGCCGAGCACGCCCTGGATGACGCCGCAGAAGAGGTCTATGAACCAGCCGTCCACGTCGAAGCAGCCGATAAACGACAGTATGGCCAGAAACAGGCATACTGCCGCGCCGACCTCGCGCCGGATGGGGCGCGGGGCGTTTTTGGAGCTTCTGGAATTTGTCTTCGCGGCGGAGGCGGTCTTTTTGGCCGCGGTGCCGCTTTTCTTTGCGGTGCCGGACGAGCTCGAGCTCTTCCGGCTGCCGTTCGTAGTCGCCATTGTATCAGCAGTCCTTTCAGAAGATGAGGCTGAGTATGATCGTCAGCGCGCCGGCGCCCCAGCAGTAGTAGGCGAACCAGCCGAATTTGCTCTTTTTGGCGATGAGCTTCATGAGCAGTATCGCCGCGATGCCGGAGAGCATGGCGAAGAGCATGCCGATGAGGTAAGCCGGGATGAGCGCGGGATCGACGCTCTCCTCGCCGATGGCCTTGATGAGGCTCAGGAGGTTAGCGCCGAGCACGGCGGGCAGGCTCAGGAGGAAGGAGTATTTCATGGCGAACTTCCGCTCGAGCCCGGTGGCGATGCCGGCGGTGATGGTGGTGCCGGAACGGGACAGGCCGGGGATGGTCGCGACGCACTGGCACAGGCCGATGATGAGCGCGTCGCGGAAGCGCATGTTTTTCTCGGTGCGCCTGCCGGGCGTCATCCTGTCGGAGACGAAGAGCAGGCAGCCGGTGAGCAGCAGCGCGACGCCGATGAAGGGCGTTATGTAGTAGAGCTGCTCGACGCTGTCGTTGATGGGCAGCACGAGGAAGAGCGGCAGGGTGCCGACGACGATCATGAGGAAGAGCCTCGCCGCGCCGAGGGGCTGGGTCACAGGCGTACCGTCGGCGCGCCTTCCGCCGCGCAGGACGATAAAGACCTCGCGCACCATGGCGACGATGTCGGCCCAGTAGCAGACGCAGATGGAGATGAGCGTACCGAGGTGGAGCAGCACGTCAAAGAACATATGCTCCTCACCTGCGGAGAGCGCGAAAAGGTTCTGCAAAATGGCAAGGTGCCCAGAGCTCGAGATAGGCAAAAACTCCGCCACACCCTGCACGATGCCCAAAAGGATGGCTGAAGAAATGGTCACAGAGCAATCCTCCAAAAAAACAAATATCAACGCAAACGCGCACACTGACTAATTATATTAACACACTTTTTCCAAAAGAACAAGCACGGACGGTGAATAAATTAGCGCCGCTCAATATCCTCACGGGACCAGCTTGCTGCTGCTGACGAAGGTTCCGGAAACTCCAGGCAGCCCTAACCGTACGGCTCCTGTTCAGCCAAGGCACCGACGCCTGCACTGATCCAGGTGAGCGAACATCCCCTTGAAAAACCTTTCCGTTTGTGTAATAATAAAGAAACTAAAAGAAACATACACGTCTGATAAATTGAGAGGTAGATATATATGCGCCTGAACGAGCAGGATCTGCACGCTCAGAAAGAGAGCATTCTGAGTGCAGCGTTTGAAGTTTTTGCGACTGTGGGTTACTCCGCGTGCAGAATGGAGATGATCTCTCAAAAAGCCGGCATATCGCGTTCTCCGCTCTACTACCATTTTAAAAATAAACATGAACTTTTCACTGTAGTATGCAAACGTTATTTCGCATTCTATCTTGACAAAATGGACGATCTATACAATAACGAGCCGAATCAGAGCATATATGAGCGATTCTACAAACTGTTTCTTGAATCCCGGCTCCCGCTTTACTCCAACGGCAACCAGCTTTCCAGCCAGATCCTGCAAGGCGGCAATGAATTGTCTGAGCTGAAGAAACTGCACGCAGAATACTGGCGCGAACTCAGGATGAAAGATATGGCGGCCTTAAATCGTGCGCAGAGCCGAAATGAGCTTCGACCTGATGCTGATCTCAACGTCATATTAGATTATTATTATACCGTCTATCACGGCCTGCGCGCACTTAAGCTCCAAGAGGAATTTGCCGATTACTCCAAGCTGGAAGCCCTGTGCTATTCGGCAGTACGCATGATGGAAAGCCTCTATGCGCCAGATACCTGGACGCCTGACAAATTCCGAGCATAAAACTAATGCCCCTATCCCCTGCTGCCCTGTCAGCGGCCCGCCTCTATGCGGGCCGCTGATCGTTTGCGGCATATTGCCTGAATTTTATCATACACAATGACCCAGCCATGGGAGCTGAAATAGCAAAGCTGTGCGAGGATGCGGGAGCAGACCTGATAAGCTGCACAACTGGCTTTTCGGTCACAAAAGATCAATGCTTTGAGGCGGAGTTCAGCCCTGAGGGCGGACGGATCTTCTTTGGCGCCGAGGTAAAAAAGCTCTGTAAAAAGGCCAAAGTAGCCGTCGTGGGCAAAATCCGTGATCCGCAAATGGCAGAAGCGGCCCTGGCAAACGGCGACGCAGACCTTATAATCGGTTCCAGGACCCATCTTGCAGACCCCTATTGGACGCTGAAGACTCAGATGGGACGCGAAGATGAGATACGCAAGTGCATGAGCTGCCTCGAGTGCTTCAAGCTCTTTCGTCCGGGTGCGCACAACATGCGCTGCGCTATCAATCCCTTTGTGGGCTATGAGTTAACAGCCACCGAGCACAATGTCCCTATATCCGGCCATCCTAAAAAGCTGCTGATAGTCGGAGGCGGTGTAGGAGGTATGCAGGCTGCAATCATAGCGAAGAAACGTGGGCATGAGGTCAAACTAGTTGAAAAAACGGACAAGCTCGGCGGACATATGCGTTTGGCTGGTACTCCGCCTTATAAAGACAGCTTGATCCGCGCGATGAACTGGTTCATTGATGAGGTGGAGCGTCTAAATATAGACGTAGAGTACAACATCGATGCAGATCTCGACTATATCAGGAGCTGCGGGCCTGATGTCGCCATACTCGCGTTCGGGGCCGAGCCCGCTCGCCCGCCTATAAAAGGCATAGAACGCTGTATCGACGCCTGGGACATTCTTTCCGAGCCGAAAAAGGCGCCTGCCGGCAAAGAAATAGTAGTTCTGGGCGGCGGCACCGTCGGTTGTGAGACGGCAGAATTTCTCGCCTTCCGCGGCAACCGAATATCCGTCATAGAACTGACGGGCGAGCTGTGCCGCGATCAGGAACAGCAGCACAAGGAACATGTCCTGATGGAACTCTCAAAGCGGGGCGCTGCGCTGCTTACAAGTTGTGCGGCACAGGAGATAGGCGAAGGCTTTGTCAGCTTCATAGACGGTGCGGGTAAAATGCACACAATAAAGTGCGACGCTGTTGTCTGCGCCACGGGCCAGCGGCCTCTGCACCCTGACTGGGTCAACGAGCTGAGAGCCGGAGGCATCGACGCTTACACGCTTGGCGACGCCACCATGACCGGTGATATTCGCCGGGCGACCAGAAGTGCATTTGACATAGTAATGGCCCTATAGATGGAGGGAAATCATGAGATCAGGTCGTATTTCCGCCACCGGGTGGCTTATGGCTATCATAGCCTTTGCATTTGCCTTCTCTATATACTCTGTTGGGCGTCGTGCCGGTAACCGAGGCCTTTGGTTCATGGACAAACAATACTGTTTGGATGATACTCGGAGGTCTTGTACTCAGCACAGCGCTTGACGAGTGCGGTCTGCTGAAACGCATAGCTTATTATGTGATATGCAAATGCGGCGGAACATATAAGGGGACCGTATTCGGATGCTTCCTCGTCGGCATAATTTTGAACATCATAACATTCTGCAATGGCTGGATAGTGACCTGCGCTTTGGTATTCGGCGTATGCAAGGCCATGGGCCTCAAGCCCGGCAAGGAGGCTGCCTTGATATGCTTTGCCGGTGCGGTCGGCAGCAACGGCAGCGTTGTCATGCTGTACCATCCCGGCTTTGTGTCAATGATGGAATCGGCCCTTGGAGAGCTGATGCCTGGGTATACGATGGGGTTTTTTACACCGATTCTGTACAACTGGACATTTGCGCTCTGGTGCTGCTTGTCATTCCTGATACTGATGAAACTCTACAAAGTTGGAAACGGTGAATTCAGCCGCCATCTTTTCCGCGAACGCTACGCCGCGCTGGGACGTATGTCCGCAGAGGAAAAAAGAGCTTCAGTATTTGTTGCAATACTGATGCTATATCTCTGCACCACGCAGTTTACCGGTTTCCCCGCAGCTTATGGCTTTATGCTGATACCATATTTGATGTTCTTCCCCATTATAGGCGTCAATGATGGCAGCGCGATAAAGAAACAGGATAATCGACTTCCGCTGACGCCCGCCTTACGGCGATTTCCTCAAAGGCGATATGTACAACGGCTACGCTCTCGAGTATAACGCACACTGGGGAGATGAGCCCAGCAAGCCTCTGCTTGATAAGAGCATGGAGTCCATGATTGAAGAAATGGATAACGGCGGCGTGCGCTACGGTGTAGCTGCCTCACGTCCCTGGGCGGGAGTTACAAATGAGAGCGTCTGCGCGCTGGCGGAGGAATACCCTGACCGTTTCATTGCCCTGGCTGCCATTAACGGCGAGAACCCGTTTGTCAAGGGCATTGACGATGTCCTCGCACCCAGCATGCCGGGTTACGAGCTTTTTGTAACAGCGACCAACCGTGCGCTCAAGGAGAAAATGATCTGGGGCACCTGCTTCCCCATTGGCTCCGGCCTTAAAGGTTCCGTTCAGGCGATCCATGATATGGGCGTTAGTGACGAAGCCTTCCCCTATCTCATGTGGCTCAACGCAGAAAAGGTCCTGGGTCTGTAATACATCCCCACTGGACGATTTTAATGAAACACCCCCGAGCAGCGCATCACGCTCCTGCTTCGGGGGTGTTTTTCTGTTGCTATGCGTCGCAGCACCTGCATTTGAGTTCCGCCGGCTGGTTTAGAGTTTTTTTGTGTACCGGCGGGTGGTGATGCTGTGGCCGTCTATTTGGTTTTGAACTTTGTCGCGCAGAGTGAAGCCGTTGTGCTCCATGACCTTGGCGGAGGCCGCGTTGTCGTCATCGCAGGTGATAAGGATCTCGGACAGGCCCAGGGCCTTGGCCTTTTCCAGTGCCAGCCCCAGCATGAGGCTGCCGCAGCCCTTGTTCCACTCGCTTGGGCGGACGGCATAGCCGATATGGCCGCCGTAGCGCTCCAGCGCCTCGGTCAGGCTGTGACGGATGCCGATCTCGCCTATGAAGCGGCGCTTGTCCACATCGACCAGCCAGTAGTAGTCCGCAGCTACCCAGCCCGGCGGCAGGCCGCGCCCCTGTCTCAGGTCGTCGTATCGCCTTAGCAGTTCGTCCGCCGGGGCGCCGCTGAAGCCCTCGGCCGTCATGCCATGCTCGAGCGCCTCCCCGCGCGCCTCAAGGTAAGACGCCAAATACTCCCCGCAAGGCTCCAAAAGCACCAAGCTCCGCCGCTCCAGCAGCACCACCGTCTCCACATGTGCGGTTCTGGGGAACATGTCTACGGCGGCGGCTTTTTGGGGCTTGTAGTTTAGTTCTTTCAGGAGTTTCAGGTCGCGGGCCAGGGTCGCGGGGTCGCAGGAGACGTAGACCAGGCGCTTTGCGCCCATTGCGGCTATCTGTTCCAGCGCCTCGGCGCTCATGCCCTTGCGCGGCGGGTCTGCCACCACCGCGTCCGGCACTATGCCGCGCCCGCTCAGGCGCTTCGCCGCCTCGCCCGCGTCCGCACACATGAACTCCACATTCCCCGCGCAGTTCCTCTCGGCGTTCGAGCGCGCGTTCTCCACCGCCTCCGGCACCAGCTCCGCGCCTATCACCCGAGCCGCGCGGCGCGCCAGCGCCAGGCTTATCGTTCCCGCGCCGCAGTACATGTCCAGCACCGTGCCGCCCCGTTCCGGCAACGCGTACTCCACCGCCAGCTCGTACAGGCGCTCCGCCTGCGGCGGGTTTATCTGGTAAAACGCCTGCGGGCTCAGCTCGAACTCATTGCCGCACAGCCGGTCGGTCAACGTGCCCGCGCCCCAGAGCGTGCGGAACTCGCCCGCCAGCACCGTGTTCCCGCTCGTGCGGTTCAGGCACTCCACCACGCCCTTCAGGCCCGGGCAGGCCGCCCGCAGCGCGCTCACAAGCCGCTCCGACTGCGCAGGCCCAAAGCGCCTTGCCGTCACCACGCAGCAGAGCGCGGAGCCGTCCCGCGCCCGGCGCGTATACACATGCCGCACACCGCGCTCGCCCGCTTCCAGGCCCTCGCGACGCATCCAGGCCGACACCGCCGCGGCGCAGGCCTCGGCCTCCGGCGATTGAAGCAGGCAGCGCTCCGCCGGTATGACCTCGTGGCTGCCGCTGCGGTAAAAGCCCGCGTACGCGCCCTCCGGGCCCTCGCCCAGCGCGTAGATGGCCTTGTTGCGGTAGCCCTCGACGCGCTCCGAGCCCAATATCCGCTCCGCGCGCAGTTCCAGGCCGCCGATGCGCCGGAACGCCTCGTTCACGCGCTCGAGCTTGTACCTCAGCTCCGCCTCATATTCGAGGTGCAGGAAGTCGCAGCCGCCGCAGCGCCCGAAATTCGGGCAGGCGGGCTCGATGCGCTCGGGCGAGGCGGAAAGCAGCTCCTCTCCCCTGCCGTACACCGCCGTGGACGTGACCTTCACCACCCGCACGCGCCAGCGCTCGCCGGGCAGCGCACGCGGCAGGAACACCGCGCGGCCGCCTATGCGGCACACGCCCCGGCCCTCCGAGGTCAGGCCCGTGACCTCGGCCTCGTATATCCCGTTTTTCTTCAAATCTTCCATACCTGCATTGTACCACCAGCCGGGCCAGCCTTCAACAGTTGAAATTAATTGCAATTTCAGCCTGCTTATGCTATCATATTTAGTTGATAACGCGCCAGGCGGCGCATGGAGGTCTGATATGAACAAAAAATTTAAATTGGCCCTCATCATCATTGCCCTGACAGTCGTGCTGGTAGTGGCGGCGGTGCTCATCGCCTCGCTCATCAAGCGCGACGAGCCCGCGCAGCAGACCGCCCTGCCCACTGCCGGCGTCAGCGGCCTGGTCACCGACGCACCCGACGAGACTGCGGAACCTTCGCCCGAGCATGTCAACACCGTGACCGGCACGCTCGCCGTCGGCGGCGACATCGTCATGCACACGGGCCTCAACGGCGAGGCGATGACTGACACGGGTTACGATTATGTGCCCATCTTCGGCATACTCAGGGACTTCATCGCGGGCGCGGACTACTCCGTCTGCTCGCTCGTGACCACGCTCGGCAGCGGCAGCTACACGGCCTATCCCCTGTTCAAGTCGCCGGTCGATCTGGCCTACTCCATAGCCGACGTCGGCTTCAACCTGGTGAACACGGCCACGAGCCACTGTGTGGACTCCTTCAAGGACGGCATCGACCTCACGCTCGACGTGCTGGACGAGGCCGGGCTCTCGCACGTCGGCACCTACAGGACGCAGGAGGAGCGCGTAAACAGCGGCAACCGCTTCACGGCGGACGTCGGCGGCGTGAACGTGGCCTTCCTCAGCTACACCTGCGACACGAACGCCATACCCGTCGCGGGCTTTGAGTACGCCGTCAGCATCTGCACGACGGATTACCTCAGCGGCGGCACGGAGATAGACTACGACCTCATCGAGGACGACCTCGCCGCGGCGAAGGAGTCCGGGGCGGACATCGTCTTCGTCTTCATGTCCTGGGGCACGGAGTTCGCCACGGAGCCGAGCGAGCAGCAGTACGAGCTGGCCGACTTCCTCTTCGAGCACGGGGCGGACATCATCGTCGGCGGGCACTGCCGCGTGCCGCAGCCCATGGAACTGCGCACCGTCACGGACGCGGAGGGCAACGAGCGCACGGGCTTCATCTGCTACAGCCTCGGCAACATGCTCTCCTGCCAGAACGACCAGTACACCGACATCTCGGCGCTGGTGAACATTGAGCTCACCAAGGACACCGACACCGGCGAGGCCTGGATCTCCGACGTGAGCTACAAGCCCATCTACATGGCCGACCTCTACGACTACGGCATCAACGACTACGGCTGGCACTACCGCATGGTGGACCTGCACGCGGCCATCGACTCCTACGACTCCGGCTCGCCCTGGGAATTCATCACGGACGAGGTCTACCGCGACATGGCCGCCGCGCTGGACGCCGTGCACGAATACTTCGGCGCCGAGCTCGACTCCGCCGTAAAGGCCGAAGCCGCCGCAGAAACAGCGGGCCAATAAGCGTCTTCATCAAAAAAGCCGCCCTCCGGGGCGGCTTTTTTGATTCTTTATTCCCAGGTCTTCCAGACCTCGGGGCAGTAGCCTACGGTGGCCTGGCGGCCGTTTCGCACTACCGGGGTGCGGATGTTGTCCGGGTATTCGAGCAGGCGCTCTATGCGCGCGGCGTCGTTTGCCATGTACATTATGAGGTCATGATCCGGCGCCTTCGGGTCGATGAGCGCCTCGAGGCCCACGGCGGCGCGCACGGACTCGAGCTCCTTTTTGCTCATGCCGTAGCGCGGCAGGTCTATGAGCTGGTATTTTATCCGCCTCTCCTTGAAATAGCGCTCCGCCTTCTTCGTGTCGAAGCACTTATTGCGTCCGAAGATCTGTATATTCATCCCGATGCACGCTCCAATATGTCCGCAAGGTTGTTCCAGAATATGTCCCGCACGAGGCTTTCGGGGTGGTTGCGGCGCAGCAGCGCCTCGTAGATGAGGCCGACGTCCTCCACGCCGCGCATGCCGCGGGGCAGGTCGTCGATGCCGTCGAGGTCGGCGCCGAGGAAGACGGCCCGCTCGCCGCCCAGGGCCAGGAAGTGCTCGATATGTGCGCAGGCGGCGTCCACGTCCCGCGTGAGGCCGAGGAAGTCCGGGCAGAGGTTTATGCCCGCGCCGCCGCCCTGCTTTGCCAGGGCCGTGAACTGCTCGTCCGTGAGGTTGCGCGGGTAGTCCGAGCAGAGCGCCGCCGCGTCCGAGTGGCTGGCGAGCACGGGCCGGGCGCTCAGCTCGAGCGTGTCCCAGAACGCGCGCTCCGAGGCGTGGCTGAGGTCCACGGCGACGCCCATGGCCTGCGCCGACCTCACAAACCCGCGCCCGGCCGCCGTCAGCCCGCCGCCGCCGTCCATCGCCGAGCCGCACAGCGCGTTGTCCGAGTTCCAGCAGAGATTCGCCATGATGAGCCCGTCCTCATCCCGCGCCCTTTGCAGCCGCGCGAGGTCGCAGCCGAGCTGCTCCATGCCCTCGAGGGACAGCAGCGCGGCTATCCTGCCCTGCGCCGCGGTTTCCCTGGCTTCGGCGATGCTCCGGCAGAGACGCCCGAGGCCGCTGCCTTCGAGCTCCGCCCTCAGCAGCGCGGCCTTTTCCTCGTACCGCCCGCCCCAGACGGCGAAGACCTGCGCCGCGGGCGCGTATTTCGACAGGCGCTCGAGGTCGAGCTGATAGTCGTTCCGCAAAAGCGAGCCGCCGCGCTCGAGCACGGCGGTTATGGTGTCGCAATGGGCGTCGAAGCAGGGTATCATATGAGCCCTCTCTTTTTGGCCGCGGCCTCGAGCCGCTCCAGGCCCGCCTCCACATAGCGCCGCGGGCAGGCGAGATTGACCCTGTGGAACAGCTCGAAGCCCTCGCCGAACACGGCGCCGCTCTCGGAATAGAACTTAGCGTTCCCGTGCAGGAAGCTGTCCAGCCCTTCCCTGTCCAGGCCGGTATCGCGGCAGTCCATCCACGCGAGGTATGTTCCGTCCGGCATATGGCAGCGCAGGACGGGTATGCGCTCGCGCAGGTAGTCCGTGAACAGGCGGCAGTTGCCCTCGAGCACCTTGAGGCACTCGTCCAGCCAGGGCTCGCCGTTTTTGTACGCGGCATCGCAGGCGGCGTAGCCGAAGGCGTTGAAGTAGCCGCCCATGTCCCGGGAAATGGCCGCGCGGACGCGCTCGCGCAGCGCCGGGTCGGGCGTGAGCACGTTTGAAATGGTCATTCCCGCGATGTTGAAGGTCTTGCTCGGCGCGGTGAGCACCACGCTGTTTGCGGCGAAGTCCCCGGATATCGAGGCGAAGACCGTGTGGTCATGGCCCGGATAGGTGATGTCGAAGTGTATCTCGTCCGAGACGACGAGGACGCCGTGCTCGAGGCACATTTCGCCCGTGCGGCGCAGTTCCTCGCGCGTCCAGACGCGGCCCGTGGGGTTCTGCGGGCTGCACAGGATGAGGAGCTTGACGTTCTCGGAGACTATCTTGCGCTCCATGTCCTCGAAGTCCATCTCCCAGCCGCGCTCCGTCTCGACCAGGTCGCTGCGCACGAGGCGGCGGCCGTTCTGCTCAATGGCGCGGTAGAAGGGCGGGTAGCTCGGGAAATGCAGCAGCACGGCGTCGCCGGGCTCGGTCAGGGCGCGGATGCAGCAGCCCACGCCCAGCACCAGGCCGTAGGTCTGGTCCAGCCACTCCGTGTCGATATCCCAGCCGTGGCGGCGGGACATCCAGCTTTTTATCCCGGCCTTGAGGCTCTCCGGCGCGCCGGAGTAGCCGAAGGTGCCCTGACGGAGCTGGCGCTCTATGCCCGAGGCTATCTCGGGCGCGAGGGCGAATTTCATTTCCGCCACGCCGAAGTCGATGCAATCCGGCTCGGGCTCGCCGTACCTGCGCAGGCTGCGCCACATGGGCGCGTCCGCGCCGAAGGCCGGGTGCAGGCTCTCAAAATCGTGCATCTTCCGCCCTCCTTACAGCTCGGTTATGACGGGCAGTATCATCGGGCTGCGCTTCGTGGCCTTGTAGAGGTAGCCCGTGAGGTTCGTCCTGACCTTGTTCTTGATGCCGGCCCAGTCGTTTATGCGCTGGTGACGGCAGCTGGCCAGGCTCTCGTTTATGACGCGGCGCATCTCGTCCATGAGGCTGTCGGATTCCTTCTCGTAGATGAAGCCGCGCGTGACGATCTCGGGCGGGGCCAGCAGCGAGGCGTCGTCGCCGGAGAGCGCGAGCACGACGACTATCATGCCGTCCTGGGCCAGGTGCTTCCTGTCGCGGAGCACCACGCTGCCCACGTCGCCCACGCCGGCGCCGTCCACGAACACGCGGCCGGCGGGCACGCTGTCCTCGGCCTTGACGCTCTTGCGGCCCAGCTCGATGACCCGGCCGTTTTCCGCTATGACGATGTTGTTCGGCGCGACGCCCATCATGCGGCCGAGCTCCGCGTGCTTGCACAGCATCCTGTACTCGCCGTGCACCGGGATGAAAAATTTCGGCTTCGTCAGGGCCAGCATCATCTTCTGCTCCTCCTGCGAGGCGTGGCCCGAGACGTGCAGGTCGGTGTGGCGGTCGTAGATGACCTCCGCGCCCTTGTGGAAAAGCTCGTCGATGACCTTGGATATGGTCGTCTCGTTGCCCGGGATGGCCGAGGCGGAGATGATTATCCTGTCGCCGGCGTCAATGTTTATCTGCTTGTGCTCCGAAAAGGCCATGCGGTACAGTGCGGACATGCTCTCGCCCTGGCTGCCGGTGGAGATTATCACCGTCCTGTCCTTGGGCTGGCCCTTTATCTGGCTGAGGTCGACCAGCACGCCCTCGGGTATGTCCATGTACCCGAGCTCGATGGCGACCTTTATCATGTTCTCCATGCTGCGGCCCGCCACGGCGACCTTGCGCTTGTATTTGGCCGCGACGTTCACTATCTGCTGGATGCGCTGGACGTTCGAGGCGAAGGTCGTGACGATTATGCGCTTCTCACAGCCCTTGAACAGCTCGTCAAAGCGCTCCGCCACGCGGCTCTCGGACTCGGTATGTCCCGGCTTCTCCGTATTCGTGGAGTCGGACAGCAGCGCGAGCACGCCCTGCTTGCCCAGCTGGCCCAGCCGCGCGAGGTCTATCATCTCGCCCTGGATGGGCGTCACGTCTATCTTGAAGTCGCCCGTGTGGATGACCGTGCCTATCGGCGTCTTTATCGCCAGGGCCACGGAGTCCGCTATCGAGTGGTTGACGTGGATGAATTCTATCTCAAAGCAGCCGAGCTTGAAGCGGTCGCCCGCCTTCTTCGTGAATATCTGCGTGTTGTACAGCAGGTCGAACTCCTCGAGCTTCAGCTCGATGATGCCCGCCGTGAGGCTGGTGGCGTAGATGGGCACGTCCAGCTCGCGCATGACGTAGGGCAGCGCGCCGATGTGGTCCTCGTGCCCGTGCGTTATCACGATGCCGCGTATCTTCTCCTTGTTCTGGCGCAGGTAGCTGATGTCGGGTATGACGACATCAATGCCGTAGAGCTCTTCGTCCGGGAAACCCAGGCCGCAGTCCACGACGACAATGTCCTGCCCGTATTCGTACACGGTGAGGTTCTTGCCGATCTCACCGAGGCCGCCGAGCGGGATTATCTTCAATTTTGCCATATTATACTCCTTATATTATATTGTCTTATGTACAACGGCTACACAGCATTGTAACCGCTAAGGCCGGATTTATTCGCCTACATCTCCACGCGGCCCTCGAGGGCGCGGGTGAGCGTGGCGTCGTCGGCGAACTCGAGGTTCGAGCCGACGGGTATGCCGTAGGCCAGGCGCGTGACCCTGACGCCGAAGGGCTTGAGCAGGCGCGAGATGTACATCGCCGTCGTCTCGCCCTCTGTGTCCGGGTTGAGGGCCATGATGACCTCCTCCACCCCGCCGGCGGCGACGCGGCTGACCAGGCCGGCGATCTTGAGGTCGTCCGGCCCGATGTGGCTCATGGGCGAGAGCACGCCGTGCAGGACGTGGTACAGCCCGTTATATTCCCTGCCCCGCTCGAAACTCAGCACGTCGCGCGGCTCCGCCACGACGCATATGGTGCTGCGGTCGCGCTTTTCGGAGGCGCAGATCGGGCAGACCTCCGCATCCGTCAGGTTCTGGCACACCGTGCAGCATTTCACGGAGCGCTTCGCCTCGCTTATCGCCTGCGCAAAGGCCTCCGCCTCCGCGTCGGGCAGCGACAGCGTGAAAAACGCCAGGCGCTGCGCGCTCTTCTTGCCGATGCCGGGCAGCATCGCAAATTTGTCTATCAGGTTTTCCAGCGCCGCAGGGAAAAAGGACATAAAACTCTACCTCTGACTCTGACTTACGGCTTTATCGCAGCCGCCATGCGTATATCTTCGATGGCCTTGGCCCTGTCCGGCCTGCCGAACACGGCGCTGCCGGCGACCAGCACGTTCGCGCCCGCATCTACCACCAGCGGCGCGGTCTTGTCGTCTATGCCGCCGTCCACCTCCAGCTCGCAGGAGGGCTTGTACTCGTTTATGAGCGCCCTGATGCCGCGTATCTTGGGCAGCATGTCCGCCATGAAGCTCTGCCCGCCGAAACCGGGCTCCACCGTCATGACCAGCACCATGTCGAGCCGGTCGAGGTACGGCAGTATCACCGAACCCGGCGTCTTCGGCTTCACCGACAGGGCGGTCTTCTTCCCCTTCGCCTTTATCTCGTCCAGCGCCGCAAGTATGTCCTGCGGCTCGTCCGCCTCCACATGGAAGCACACCAGGTCCGCGCCCGCGTCGCAGAACTTGCCAACATAGCGGTGCGGCCGGTCTATCATCAGATGCACGTCCAGGAACATGTCCGTCGCCTTCCTGAGCGACTTCACCACGGGTATGCCTATAGAAATGTTGGGCACGAACAGCCCGTCCATGACGTCAACATGGACATAGTCCGCGCCGCCGGCCCTTATCTCCTCCACCTCGTCCGCAAGGCGCACGAAATCCGCCGAGAGTATTGATGGTGCGATTTTGATGTCCATGCCTCTGCCTCCCCGTAACCCCGGACGCGCCGCCGGAATAGAATATCCCAGCGGAACGGCGCGCCGGCCTTCGCTTTCATATAGGGGCGCGGGGCGTGGCCTCGCGCTCCCTCGTAAAATCATACCATTATACTACATTTATACCCGCCGGCGCAACTGTTTTTCCTGAAAAGCGCCTTAACCGCCGCGTTTCCAGACGCCTGTGCTTAAGAACTCCGCCGCGCGGGCGTCCGCCCTGTCTGTGATGCCCTCGTCCAGGCCCATGAGCCGCAGCAGCTGTATCGCGTTGCGCGTGCGCGTCGGGCCGGGCCGGACGCGGTAGTCGAAGCTCATGCCCTCGTCCGTGACCTCCTCCTCGAAGTGCAGCAGCGCATAGCGGCCCTCGAGTATCGTGCACAGCTCCAGGTCGTGCGTCGCCGCGATGCACAGCGCGCCCGAATCCGCAAGCGCCAGCAGTATCTCGCTGCCCGCCGAGATGCGCTCGAGCGTGTTCGTGCCCCTGAGCACCTCGTCCACGGCGCAGAGCACGGGCTCGCCCGCCGCGGCGGCGTCCAGGATGCGCTTTGTGGCCAGTATCTCCGCGATATAATAGCTCTCGCCCGAGAGCAGGTCGTCCCGCAGGGCCATGGCCGAGTAGATGTGGAAGGCCGAGGCCCTGCAGCTCGCGCCCGGGCAGGTGCAGGCCGCCTGCGAGAGCAGCGCCGCCAAAAGCGCCGTGCGCAGGTAGGTCGATTTGCCCGAGGCGTTCGAGCCCGTCACCAGCGCCGGCCGCGTGAGCTCAAGGCCGTTCGGCACCGGCCGCTCGAGCAGCGGGTGGACTAGCCCTTCCGCCTCGATATAGCCGCGCTGCGCTTCAAAATCCAGCTCCGGCTCGCACCAGAGCGGCATGCTCTCGCGCCAGGACGCCACGGCGATGGCCGCGTCCACCCTGCCCAGCGTCTCGAACACCGCCAGTATCTCCTCGTGCAGCACGCCGAGCCGGTTTTTGAGGTACTCGTACATGATGAGGTCGAGCAAAAACGCCGAGGAGAACACGTCCGCCGTCATGTCCGTGCCCCGGCCCGGCACGGTGCCGAGCGCCATGAGCGGGCGGAGCTTTTTGAGGCAGGCATAGCTCTCGCCTATGCACCCGTCCAGGCGCTCAAAGCCGAGGCCCTTGAGCTTTCGCAGCGCAAAGGCCATCGAGACGCTGAAATTCACCGTGTCTATCTGCATCTGGCACTTTCGCAGTGTCCACTCGTGCGTCATGACGTTGAGTGCAAAGAGCGCCAGGGTGAGCAGCAGCCCGCGCGCGCCCCAGAAGATGAGCGTCAGCGGCGAGAGCAGCAGCGCCAGGGCCATGAGCAGGTAGAGCGCGAACATGAAATAGCCGTCCGACTCCGGCGCGAAGGCCCGGCAGACGTCCGCGCGGCGGAAACGGCCCAGGCAGGCCAGCACGAACTGCGCCTCCATGCGCTCGCGCTCGTCGCCCTCGGCGAAGGCTATGAGCCGGCGCCGGCGCTCGTACTCGGCGGCGTCCGTCGCGGGCGTGCGCAGCATGTGGTAGAGCCAGTGCTCGCCCGGCGTCGAGGTGCCTGGGTTTATGCGCTTGAACACCCGGTCCATGTCCAGGTCGGACCAGGTGACGTCGTCCACCATGTAGGCCTCCGGCTCGCGCTCGCGC
Source organism: uncultured Oscillospiraceae bacterium (assembly GCA_944387285.1). Classification (GTDB taxonomy): domain Bacteria; phylum Bacillota; class Clostridia; order Oscillospirales; family Oscillospiraceae; genus Scatomorpha. Next base: position 75,613 of record CALXEH010000001.1, read on the forward strand.
ATGAAGTCGTGATAGCTGCGGATGGCCGCCAGGTCGCCCGCGGCGTAAAAGGGGTCGGGCCGGCGGCCGTAATCGGCGTTCAGCCGGTGCCAGAGCTGGTTCTTGTAACCGAAAACGCCCATGCTACCTCCTGTTTGCCTCTATCCACGCCACGGCGAAGTCCACCAGCTCGCGCTGGCGCATGAGCCGCAGCCCGGCGCTGCCGCATATCGTGCGGCTGACGCGGTGCTCGCGCTCGAAGGCCTCGCCTATCTGCGCAAAGTCCTCGCCCGTGACCTCGAGCGTGTCGTAGGCGGGCCAGTTGTCGCGTGCCGCAGACAAAGCCGAAGCTGCCGAGCGAGCAGTGTACCATCACCACGTCGCCCGTGCCGAGCCCGAGCTCGTCCAGGGCCGCGCTAACATCCGGCCTGAGCACCAGTTTCCGCTCCATCGTCAACGCCTCCAGGCATAAATATCCGGCTGCGGCGCAGTCTCCGCAGCCGGTCCTTCGTATTCCAGTATCCTTACTCAGCCGTCATGGCCTCCAGGGTCAGGGCCGCAAGCTCGGGCAGCGTCACGCCCATGAGCTCCGCGCCCTTGGCGATGAGCTCGCGCGAGCAGCCCGCCGCGAATTTCTTGTCCTTGTATTTCTTCATGACCGACTTGGCGTCCATGCCCTCAAAGCCCGTCGGACGCATCAGCGAGGCGGCCCAGATGAGGCCCGTCAGCTCGTCCGTGGCGAAGAGCACCTTCTCCATGTAGCGCTCCGGCTCGACGTCGCTGCATATGCCCCAGCCGTGGCTGACGACCGCGTGTACGACCGTCTCGTCCACGTCCAGCTCGCGCAGGAGCGAGTCGGCCTTTTTGCAGTGCTCCTCCGGCCACTGTTCAAAGTCTATGTCGTGCAGTATGCCGACGGCCTGCCAGTAGTCCTCGCTGCCGGCGTCGTACTTGCCCGCCAGATAGCGCATGACCTTGCCTACCGTCTCGGCGTGCTGGATGTGAAAGGGCTCCTTATTATAGCGCTTGGTGAGTTCCAGCGCCTGCTCGGGCGTGGGGATATAGCTCATCTGTCATGCCTCCAATTCGACTTGATTGCATGATTATACGCCCATTTCCCCTATTTTGCAAGCCTCTTGTACCCGCAGACGGCGCGGTTCGTCACGGCGTCGAGCCAGCAGCAGAGCCCCTCGGGCTCCGTCACGCGGAACATCTTCGCGAGTTCCGGCATGTTCGGACAGATCTCGGAAAACCTGTTCGGCAGCCCTGCGAGCAGCTCCGGCTCATACCTGAGCGTGCGCCGGTCGTTCCAGATGGCGCAGTAGAAGATCTCCGCCTCCACAAGGTCCTGGAACATGTGGCTGCCGTAGCTGAGCTCCGGCATGTAGCCCGCGCGGTCGTCCGAGACCTCGCAGACCCCGGCGAAGCCGGAGATGTCCGCAAAGCTCACCGGCACGCCCAGCTCGGGCGAGCTGGTGCCCAGGCGGCCCGGCGAGAGCAGCAGCAGCTTCTTGCCCCGGCCCTTGTAGTAGCGGTTTATCTGCCCCACCGCCGACGCGGCCTGGCGCTTGCGCGCGTAAGGGTACTCGTAATACTCCTTCGCGTCTATCTGCACCACCACGTCTATGTCCGTCACCGAGGACATGCCCATCGAGGAATCGTCCAGGTCGAAGAGCACCTCGCCCTCCGGCAGGCTGGGCACGACCACCTTGCCGCCCGGCTGGCCGACGTACAGCGGCCGGCATTGCAGGATGTTGATGACAAAGTCGCCGTATTCGTCCGTATTCACGGCGTATTCTATATCCACCGGCGTGCCGTAGACGTTCTCGAGCGTCTTGAGCAGCGCCTGCATTATCTGCGGGAACTTGGTGTGCTGGAGCATGCCCTGGCAGCTGATGAACCAGACCTCGTCGCGTATGCCTATCTCGCGCAGGGAGGCCTCGGCCTCGTAGTCGCGCTCGAACATGAGGTTGTGGAACCAGTCGGGCAGGTAGTGGTGCATCTCGTCGAAGCGCACGCTGCGGAAGGCGCGGCGCTCGCGGTCTATGACGTCCACGGTGTGCTGGGAAAAGCGGTGCATGTCGGCGACGTTCGAGTGCGCCCTGGCGGCCGGGCGGTCGAGGTTCACAAGGCGCGGATAGTCGTCCTCCGTCCTGTCCACGGCCTTGGTGCCGAGGCCCACCACCAGCCGGAGCATGCCGGCGGTGGGGTCTGCGTCCTGGCTGGTCTTGTACAGGCAGCGGCTGTAGCCCACGCCCGCCACGCCGGGCAGGTAGTACGGCCCAGCCCAGGAGCCGGACACGCGCTGGACGAGTATCGACATCTGCTCGTCCTTCTTCTCCAGCCCGCGCTGGATGCGGTATTCCAGGGCGGATATGTCCATCGTGCTGGCATAGACGCGCCGGACAGCGTCCTCGAACTCCTGCAGCCGCTGTTCCAGCGGGCCGAAGTTCACGCAGAACACCGATTCGTACTTGCCTGCAAAGGCGTTGCCGAAACCGTCCTCCAAAAAGCTCGATGAACGTACGATTATCGGGCTCTGTCCGTAGTAGCTGAGCATGGACTTGAACTGCTCGCGTATATTCTCCGGGAAGCTGCCCGAGAGCAGCGCCTGCTTGAGCTCCTCGGCCTTGGCGAAGTAGCCGGCCTCGGTGCGCTGCTCTATGCGCGTCTTCCAGCACTTGTTGCTGACTATGTAGGTGTAGAACACGTCCGAGCCGATGTAGAAGGAGTCGTGCGGCTCGGTATGCTCGTGGAACTCGGGCAGGCAGACCTCGGCGATCTTGCGCGCCAGCAGCATGCCGCAGGCCTTGCCGCCGATAGCGCCCGAGCCTATCATGCGGTCGCGCAGGGTGAAGTAGTCCTTGGGCTCGAAGAGCTGGTGGATGAGCTTCTGCACATGCGGGTCCTTGGACATCATGCTCTCGAGTATCTTGCGCTCCGTCTCGTCGCGGAAGCGGCCGCGGCCGAATTCCAGCTTGGCCAGGGCGAAAAAGCGGTCGTGGCTGTCGAGGTTCTGGTCCTGCGTGTGGGCGGAGATGTCGTCCAGCAGCTTGTAGTAGCGGCTGAGGGCCACGCCGCCGTCGAGCGGCCGGAAGGGGCCGCCGCTGCGGCTCACGTGCGGCAGGTAGATGTTCACGGAGTTGCGGTCCATGGCCTTGAGCGCGTGGATGTACACCGCGCTGTCGCTGGTGTAGACGTCTATCAGCACCTGCGTCGTGTCGCGGATGCTCGCCATCGTCTCGAAGGAGTGCCGCCCGCGGATGAGCGGGAAATACGCCACAGTGTTCAGCTCGTACAGATAGGGACAGGTGACGCGGAAAAAGTTGCCCATCATCTGGTCCGTGTGCCAGGCGACCTGAAGCTCCGAGAGGCAGTCGAAAATGTAAAAGGCGTCATTGCCCTCCTCGGTTATGCGGTTGTAGATATCCACGGTGAAGGGCTCGAAGCCCTGCATGGGGTCGAATTCAAAGACCTTCAGCCCGGGCTTCGGCCTGAAAAGGCTCTCATGCCTGGCATAGTGCATGTAGATGAGGTTCCGCCCGTCCCGAAGCGCCTGCTCCGCAAAGGCCTCGGCAAAGAGCCGGTATTCCGCCAAATCCGAGACCTGCCACACGACATTGTCGCCCATGCGGATGTAGTCGAAGACCTCATCCACGCCGGGATAGCCGCTCGGTATCCTCTCAAACGCCACCGCTGCCGCCTCCTTGTTCCGTTTTTTCTTATTCTACTATAACCCCGCGCCATTTTCACCATATTTTTTGCCGACAACGGCATATTTTTTATGCTAATTGCCAGGGATTGGTTTAAACAGGTTGAAAGCCTGAAATATGATGTTATAATGTAAGCCAAAAGCTGTATGGGGATGATGGGACGTGGGCCCGGAACTGACTCTGCTCTCTGAAAACGAATACGAACGCCTGAGCTCGGGCGAAATGTCGCCTGCCATGGCGGCCAAATACTTACAGGAGGGCGTGAGGCTCAGGAGCTTTGACGAGGTGCTGCGGGGCCTTTATCCCGGCGGGGACCTGCAGGCGAGGCTGACGGAGGCGCTGCTGCGCGCGGAGCCGGAGGCGAACCCGGAAAACGTCGGCCGCAGCGTGCGCAACTGGGTCAGCGGCCACTCCAAGCCCACCCGGCGCGAGGATATCTTCAAGATAGCCTTTGCGCTGGAGCTCTCCGAGGGCCAGGCCAACCGCCTGCTGGGCATCTGCACGGACTACGGCGTGCACTACCGCAACGGCCGGGACGTGGTCTACGCCTGGTTCCTGCGCACCGGCGGCGCCTACTGCGAGGCGCGGGACTTTTTCACCGCCCTGCCCGAGATGCCGCGGCTGGACAGCCTGCCCGACAACGGCAGCCCGCACCTGACGCGCGAGCTGCAAAGCGCCTTTTTGCAGGTACACTCCAAGGCCGAGCTGCGCGAGTGCTACATAGACAACCTGGGCAGCTTCGGCGCGCTGCACCTGCGCGCTTACGAGTATTTCCGCCGCTATCTGGACAAGCTGGTTCACCCCGTCCCCGCCTGGACCGGGATGGAGGAGCCGGACTATTCCATGGAGGCCATCATGGAGCTCTACTTCTCCATGCACATGCCCTCAAGCCGCAGCCGCTGCGGCTACAGCGTGGTGCAGCGCCTCATAAAGAACAACTGGCCCAACACCACGGCGCTCAAGAACATTCGCAGCCGCAAGCTGGACGTGCCGCGAAAGCTGCTCCTGCTGCTCTACGTCATCACGGAAAACGTCGTGGACGGCGAGTACCGCGAGACTGACGAGGACTATCTCTCGCCGCGCGAACGGCTGGACGACCACTGGTTCGCGCTCAACGCCATCCTCGCCGACTGCGGCATGCCGCCGCTCGACCCCAGGAACGCCACGGACTGGCTGGTGCTCTACGCCGTCACCGCCACGGACGAGTCCATGAGCGAGCGCATGGAAAAGGTCATCGAGCACATGTTCGCCTGCTGAAACGCAAAAAGGCAGAGCCCCGGGAACATTTCCCGGGGCCCTTTTTGTTTAATCTCGCATATCAGTTGTCGGGGTAGGGGCTGATGAGGCTGCTGCCCTCTATCTTCGCGCCGTTGACGCAGCGCACCGCGTCCTCTAGCGGGTCGTAGGCCGAGTAGATCTGGCCGTTGTTGACGAACCTGCCGCTGACTTCCAGCATGTGGCTTATGAACACCGCGTTGTTGTTGATGAGCTCGCCCCGTATCCTGATGGGCGCCAAGTCGGAATAGTTCATGGTCATGAAGAAGCCGTTGTTCGTGAAGCTGGCGTCGCTGCCGAGGGTGAAGCCGCCGTTGTTGACGTTCAGGAAGGCGCCGCTCCTGGTCGATATGCTGCCGCCGTTCATGTTCAGGACGCCCTCCACCCAGTAGATGGAGCCGTTGCTGAGCTCGAGCTTCGAGCTGCCGTCCAGGTCAAACTGAGCAAACTGCAATATGAGCGAGTCGTCCGCCGTGATGCTCAGCTCGCTGGAGCTGGCGGCGCTGCACAGCACCAGGCTGCTGTCCTGCACGGCGCTCACGCTCCTGAGCTTATCCGAACACGCGCTGTCGTAGACCGCCAGGGAACCGCCCGTGAGGCTGATGTCGCGCACGTTCAATTCGTTATAGCGCGAGTAGAACCAGGAGCCGCCGTCGGCCGTCAGGCTCGCGCCCTCGCTGTCGGCATTCCACCAGCCGATGACCTCGGCCATGGCGCCGTTCTTGAGCTCCATAGCGTCGCAGCTAAGGGAGCCGTTCACGACGAAGATCGTGCCGTCCACCGTCAGGGTCGCGCCCTCGGGCAGCACCAGTCTGCCGCCGTACACATAGCAGGGCCTGGTCACCCGCAGGTCGCCGCTGACGTTAAGCTGGCCGTCTATCTGCACGCAGACCGTGTTCTCGTCCGCCAGCGCCGCAATGAGCTCCTCCTCCGTCGTGACGTAGACGTGTTCCATCAAGTCCACGGGCGTGTAGTCCACCTGCCAGACCTTGCCGTTCACGTTGCCGCTGAGCGTGCCGTAGTTCGTGCGTATCATCAGCACGCCGTCCACATTGCGCAGCTCGCCGCCATCCTCGATGGTGATATCCCGTCCGTCGTAGAAGTCCACGACGCCGGTGTTCTCCATGAACCCTGAGGGCTTCACGGTGAGGTTGCCGCAATTCGAGTAGATGCTGCCGGTATTTCTCAGGGTCCCGGCGCAGGCGACGTCGCCGGTGTTTACGAATTTGCTGGCAAACTGCGCCTCTGCGCCCTCGTTTATGTCCAGCCTGCCGCAGTTGTAGAAGCAGGCGAAGTTGATGCCCAGCATGTCGTACTCGTTGACGTGCTCCACCGAGACGGTGTTGAAGTTATAGAAGTCCGCCCATATGGCGTTGTAGTCCCTGAAGCTCATGTTGCCGAAGTTCAGCACGGCGCAGCCGTTGCCGCCCGGGCCAGAGAACCAGAGCCCGCCGGCCGTGGAACAGGTGCCGCGGTTGAGCAGGATGTTATCGACGTTGTCAAACCAGAAGCTGCAATCCAGGCTGCCGTAGTTGACAACGGCGCTGCTGAAGACGTTGAGCTTGCCGTCCTCGCCCTGGGAATAGAGCCTGGAGCCCTCGGACACCAGCAGAGGGACATTGACATCCAGCATTTCCGTGACGCAGACGCTGCCGTCTATGCGTATGGCCTTGACATTCGTGTCGCGGCAGGCGACTTCCAGCGCCTTGCTGGTGGATACGCTCACCGCCTCTTCAAAGATCGTGTCCTCTTCCAGGCAGTAGCAGCTGCAATTGAGAGTACCGCCCAGCTGTACCAGGCCGCCGCTGTTGAGCTGCAGCAGGCTGCCCACGATAACGCCGTCGCCGCTCAACACCACCTGTCCCTCTTCGATGGTGAAGATGCTTTCGGCATAGCCCTCGACCCAGAGCAGGCCGCCCTCGCCCAGGGTAATGTGCTGGTTGATCGTGATCGAGGCGCCCTCGGCCACCAGCAGGGGCTTGCGAAGCTCGGTCAGATCGCCGCCAAACCAGACCCTGCCGCTGAGCACCACCGCCGTGCAGTTTTCGTCCGCGAGCAGGGCGAGCAGGCTTTCTTCGTCCTCCGCCACGGCCGCGCCGGCAAAAATCTCGTCCTGGCTCGGGCCCGTCCACTCGGTCTCGATGGGCGGGGTCTGGGCAGGCGGCGCGCTTTCCTGCGGCATGAGGATGAGCCCGAGTATGCCCGCCGCGGCTATCAGCGCCAGCACGATGCCCAGGACGGCCCGGCCCTTGCCGGCCCCGCCCTTCCCCTCCGGGGACTTTGCCTGAGCGCCGCCCTCCTGCGCCGGTTTTTCGCCGGACGGGGCCTCTTTCTCCGGTTTTTTCTCCTCCTCCGGCTTTTCGGGCTGCTCGGCCGGGAACGTGTCCGCGCCCTCGTAGAGCGCCGCGTGGAATTCCTCTATCGAGCGGAAGCGCTGGTGCTGCTTAATGCCCATGCCGCGCAGCAGCGCGCGCTCCTGGTTTTCGGTCAGGTCCACGCCCAGGCGCCGGGGCAGGATTATCTCGTCGTCCATCAGCCGGTCCAGCGCCTGCGGCGGCGCCTTGCCCGTCAGGCAGTAGTAGATGGTCGCCGACAGGCCGTAGACGTCCGTCCACGGGCCCTGGCCCTTGTGCTGGTATTGCTCTATGGGCGCGTAGCCGTGCTTGAGCGTGATGGTCATCGTCTCCGTGCCCTGGGTAGATTCGCGCGCGCAGCCGAAGTCCAGCAGGCGGATGCCGCCGCGCTCCAGCATCAGGTTGTCGGGGCTTATGTCGCGGTGTATGAGCCCGGCCGCGTGTACCGCGCTCAGGGCGTAGAACAGCGGCTCCATGAGGTGCAGCAGCTCGCCCGCCGGTATCCGCCCGCCGCGCTGCGCCACCAGCTCCTTGAAGGTCGTGCCGTCCACATACTCCATCACGATGTAAGCCGTGTTGTTCAGCTCGAAGAAGTCGCGCACGCTGACTATCTCGGGCTGCTTATCCATCTTGGCCATCGTCCTGGCCTCGTACAGGAAGCGGCTCTTGCCCTTCTCGTAGCTGCCCGCCGCGCCGACGTAGCTGCTGACCGAAAGCGAGGTCTGCGAGTGCCGCGCGACCCAGTTCGTCGGGAAATATTCCTTTATTGCGACCTTGAGCTCGAGCCGCAGGTCGCAGCCTATGTAGGTTATGCCAAAGCCGCCCTCGCCGAGCACCCGGCCTATCAGATAGCGGTCCATCAGCACCGTCCCGGGCGGGATGTGGTGCGGCAGCGGCGTGTAGGTGCCAGAGGTGAGGCCGCAGTTCGGGCAGGCGCCCTCGTTCTCAAGCGGGGTCATGCAATATGGGCAGTATTTCCTGTTCATCGAGCTGCGCCTCCTTCCCGGCTGAATATATTTTCATATTATATTAGCTCCTCCGCGTTATTTCAACCGCCTGCTCAGGTATAAACCGCAATGCAGCAGATGTATATCGAATCCGTCTCCCTGCCGCTCCAGAACAGCCCGGCGGCAAAGTCGTTGTAGAGCTCGCCGGAGTCCTCATCCACCTTGGCCGCGTCCGGGACGATGACGCTGAACACATAGTCGATAGCGCCTTCTATGCCCTCGGAGGAGTCCAGCTCGTAGATATACTCCGCGCCGCCGCGCCTGTCGACGTCGAACTCGTCCAGTATCGTGTCCCAGGAACCGGCGTAGGGCCGGTCGTGGTCGAAGAGCAGCGAGAGCTCGTTTGCGCGCTGCAGCGTCGCGCGCGAGAGCTTGTAGTCCGCGCCGGCGTGCTCGAGGTCGTAGAAATCCAGCGTGCTGTCGCGCAGCTCGTTGATGCGCTGCGTGGCGTAGCAGCTCACCAGCCAGCTGAAGCCTATGCCGTCGATGCCGTTGCCGACGTGCAGGTCCCAGGTCAGCTTGTCGATGAGGTCAAAGGGGAAGGCCATGCGCTTGCCGATGTAGACCTTCGTGTCGCGCGGCACGCCCTCGATGGCGCCCTCGTACAGCCAGGCCACGTCCTTGCCGTCCACGCTGTCCGCGATCTCGATGCTGTCCGTGCCCGTGGGCAGCTTCATCACGACGTAGACGCCCTCGTCGGTCTCGCCGTAGAGCACGCCCTGCTCGCCGCAGATGAGGGTCTTGAGCGCGCCCATGCCGGTATCCATGCCCTTGGCGAGTACATCCACGCTTTCGGCGAGGCCAATGTCGGTGGCCGCCAGGCCGCTGCCGCTCATGTCGAAGACCGTGCGGAGCTTGGTGCAGCCGTCGAAGGCGCCGGAGCCGGTCTCGGCGGGGCCGTAGGCGCTGACCACGCGCAGCTGGGCGCAGTCCTCGAAGGCGCCCGCGCCGATGCTCTCGAGGCCCTTGGGCAGGCTCACGCCGAGCAGGTCGTCCATGCCCGCGAAGGCGGCGTCGGCTATAGCCGTCACCGGCAGGCCGTCGAGCTCGTCGGGCAGCTCGAGCTGGGCGGCGGAGCCGTCCTCGCAGCCGGTCAGCACCGCCTCGCCGCCCGAGGCGACGTAGCGGAAGCCGCCGCTCGTGAGCTCCTGCGCGTCGGCAGAGGTGCTGGGCTGGGCGGTGATGCTGCTCGCGGGCAGCGTGACCACGGGCGCGGTGTTCTCCGCCTCGGGCAGGTAATTGCTCCCCTTCTCCGAACCGCCCAGGGCTATGGCCAGCACGGCCGCGAACACGACCGCGCCCGCCGCGGCGATGGCGATGATGCGCTTTTTGTTCGCCTGGCGCGGCCGCTCACTCTTGTAGAGCTGGGCCATGAGCATGCCGATCTCCTTCGGCCGCTTTGCGGGCTGCACCTCCAGGCCCCAGAGCAGGGCGGCCTGCTGGCTCTCGGTCAGCTCGGGGCAGTAGTTGCGGGGCGGCACCAGGCCGTCCTCTTCCAGGCGCTCCACCGCCGCCTGCGGCAGCTTGCCCGTCAGGCAGTAGTAGATCGCAGCGCAGAGCGAATAAATATCCGTCCACGGCCCCTGGCCGCGGGTCTGGTACTGCTCCACCGGCGCGAAGCCGTGCTTGAGCAGGATGCTCATGGACTTGCCGTCCTCCACCGACCTGGCGCAGCCGAAGTCGAGCAGCTTGAGCGTGTCGTTGGGCATCCACATGATGTTGTCCGGGCTGATATCCCTGTGGATGATGCCGGACTCGTGCAGCGCGCCGATGTCGGCCATGAGCGGTTTGAGCATGGCGATGAACTTCTGCGCGGGCAGCCGCCCTTCCCTCTGCATCTTCTGCTGCAGGGTCTCGCCGTCCAGGTACTCCATGACCAGGTAGGCGGTGCCGTTGGTGCTGAAGAAGTCCACGACCTGGACGACGGATTTGAGCTTATTCTGCTTGGCGAGCAGCCGGGCCTCGTCCAGGAAGCTGTCGAGCGCGCCGCGCAGGGTGTCGGCCTTGCCGGGCCGCGGCTCCACCAGCACGCCGTTGGCGCCGCGCATGGCGCACTGGACGGGAAAGCACTCCTTTATCGCCACGCGGCGGCCGGATTCGGCCTCTGCCGCGATGTAGGTGATGCCGAAGCCTCCCTGGCCTATCGCCGCACCGGTCAGGTAGCGGTGCAGGCCGCTGCCGTCGAGCACGGTGCCTGCCGGCAGCTGGTTGATGCCGGGCTTCCATGCGAGCGGCTTGCCGCAGTTGATGCAGTAATTGCCGCTCGCGGGTCTCATGCAGTGCGGGCAGAATTCCATCTCAGACCACACCGCCCTTGCGCGTCACCATGAAGCACTCGTTCTCCGAGCCTACCCAGAACTGGTCGCCGACCTTGAGGGGTATGGGCTGGCTGGGCGAGAGCCGCGTGGTCTTGTTCACGAAGGTGCCGAAGGTCGAGCCCAGGTCCTTCAGGTAGAGCATCCCTTCCACCGGGTTGTAGATGAGCACGCAGTGTACGCCGCTCACGCCCTGGGTGTTGGCGGGATAGATGATGTCGTTGCGGTTCGGGTCGCGGCCTATGCGTATCTGCTGCGTCAGCGAGAAGCGCTTGCCGGCAAACACGCCGCGCACGCCCTGGATGCGCAGGTCGCTCAGGTCAGTGCCGCGCTGCTGGACGCCGCCGCCGGAGCTGCTGCCGCCCTTGTCCTTGTTCGAGAGCAGGCCCTTCTTCCACAGCACCACGAACACCACCACTACCGCCGCTATCAGCAGCACCGCGCCGATGACGACGTACAGCCACACGAGGCTGTCGGTGTACACGTCGTAGTCGATGCCCAGGCTGTCGAGCGTGTTCTTGACGTAGCTGATGTCCACGGCGTAGTAGGCCGCCTGGTCGCCTTCCAGGATGTCGGCCCCGATGCCCCAGGTGTTGATGCCGATGACCGCGCCGCGCGAGTCGATCAGCGGGCCGCCGGAGTTGCCGTGGTTGATGACGGCGTCGTGCTGGATGGACTTGGTGTTGCCCACCGTCGCGCCGCTGGCAAAGCGCGAGATAACGCCGCTGGTGACCGTCACGTCCTCAACGCCCGCGACGTAGGTATCGCCGTAGTAGCCGAGCTCGGAGTCGTCCGTGCTGCCGGGGTAGCCCAGGGCGTACACGCTGTCGCCGATGTTCAGCTCGGACTCGTCGTTGAGCAGAGGCAGGGCCACCCTGTCGTCCGGCATCTGCGCCGCCCTTATCACGGCGTAGTCCGGGAAGTTGCTGCCCTCGGTGCAGTAGAGCACCTCGCAGGGTATCATCTGGCTGTAGTCCATGCCGCCGACGGGCGTCAGGGCCTGGTCGGTCTTGAGTATGTAGACGTTGGAGGCGGGCATGACCCTGTAGCCCTCCGGCGCCTCGACCGTGACGTTCTGCACGACATGGGCGTTGGTCACGAAGACGTCCGTGAGCTCGCCCGCCTCGCCCACGCCGAAACCGGAGCCGAAGGCATAGCCGAAGGAGACGGTCTCGCCGCCGTTGCCGTTGCTCTCGACCTTGGTCGGCACTATGGACATGATCCTCACGACGCCGTTTCTGGAGGCCGAAGTGATGTTGCTGCCGTTTGACGCCGCAGCGCCGCAGCCGGAGAGGAGCAGCAGGCACATGACCGCTGCAAGGGCCAGGCACAGTATCCTTTTTTTCATCTTTATTCCCCCCAATTTTTATCAGGCCATATCGACCCATACCGCCGCGGCGGTGTTGTTGTCATTGTCCGCCGGCACCCGCGCCAGCAGCCTTGAACGCATGTGCTCCAGCCAGTCCCCGGGACTGAAGGAGGCGTTGAGGTCCTTTTCCATCTCCTGCTCCACGACGTATTCCCAGAACCCGTCCGTGCACAGCAGGAAGGCGTGTTTGCCGGGCTTGAGCGCTTCAAAGTGCGTATCCACCTTCAGGTCGCCGTCCTGGCCCAGGGCGCGGTAGACGCGGTTGCGGTCCTCGTGGAAGCGTATCTCCTTTTCCGTGATGTTCCCGAGCATGACCGCTATCTGCGAGGCGCTGTGGTCGCGGGTCTGCGAGACCAGCCGGCCGTCGTGGAAGTGGTAGATGCGCGAGTCGCCCACATGCGCCCAGGCGGCCTTCATGCCGTTTATGGCCAGCAGCGTGACCGTGGTCTTCATCGAGCAGAGCGTGGTCTGCATCCCGAGCACGCGCCTGTGCGCCGCCTGCACCAGCTCGGAGAGGTAATCTTCCCTGACCGCCCCGTCCCAGTTGCCGCAGATGAGCTCCGCCGCCGCCGCCGAGGCGTCCGCCCCGCCGCCGTGGCCGCCCAGGCCGTCGGCCACCACCACGCACAGCCCGCCGCAGGGCTGGGACATGCGGACGCTGTCCTCGTTGCGCGGCCTGCCGCCTATGTCAGTGTAGCTTGCTGTCTGAATCATTCGTCCGTCCGCCTTTCCTTTGCGGCCGCTTCTATTATCACGGCGGTAAAGTTGTCCTGTGTCATGTAGTTCTTGGCCGAAATGGCCTTTTCCAGCCTCTGCGCGGCCTTCTGCGCCGGGGCCTCCAGCGCCTTTATGAGCTCCGCCTCGTCCAGCGCGTTGTAGACGCCGTCGCTCATGAGCACGAATTTGTCGCCGGGCCGCAGCGCCAGGGGCCGGGCGGGCATATCGACATATTTCAGCCGCCCCATGCCCAGGTAGCTCGTCAGGCCGGCGGCCTTGGGATGCGTCAGCGCCCCGGTAAAGCTGCCGCTGCCGTTCACCGCCGCTAGCAGCAGCTCGCTGCGGTAGACATGCTCACGGTTGAGCTGGTAGAGCACGCCGTCCCGCAGCAGGGATATGCGGCTGTCGCCCACCGTCAGCCAGTAGAATTTCCCGTCCTTTATCAGCGCCGCCGCCAGGGTCGAACCGCTCTTGGAGAGCATGTCGGAGCCCAGCATGCGGTTAACGGCCTGGTTGGCCTGCTTCAGCAGCTCGAGCAGCACCAGCTGCGGCTCGCCCTGCGCATTGCAGAAGGCGTCGAGCATCGCGCTGACCGCCGTCTGGCTCACCCTGTCGCCGTCGGAGAGGCCGCCCATGCCGTCGGCTACCACCGCGAGCAGGCCCTGCTGCTCGAGCAGCTCCACGGGCGAGACGGCAAAGCAGTCCTGCTGGCTGCCGCGCTTGCCGATGGCGTGTACCTTGCCCACCGTGATGCCTCCGCTGCCGCCGGGCGCCGGCTTTGCCGGACGTCTGGCCCGCCTGCGCAGGGCGATGAGCACCGCCGACAGCAGCAGCATCAGCGTCAGCACCGCCGCGCCCACCAGCCAAATGCTCAGGCCCTGTGCCGGCCCCGGCTCAGGGCTCGGCGCGGGCGTCCCGACCGTCTCGGCCGTCTCCGCCGCCTCCGTGTCCTCCCCTGCCGGTTTGACCGTCACCTCCGCCGTCTGCACCGGCGTCGGCGTGGGCGTCGGAGTGGGCGTCGGTGTCGGTGTCGGAGTAGGCGTCGGCGTAGGCTCGGGCGGCGGTGTATCTACGGGCCCTGCCGGCGGCGTTTCGGCCAGCGGCGGCTGGGTCTGGCCGGGCATGGCCTCCGCTGCGCCGCCGGGCGTGCCGTCGTCCGGCGCGTATAAAAACTGCCTGAACTTAACCATTACCGCCTTCACCCTCGTCCCAGCCGAAGCGCTCGCCGCACAGGGCCACGAACATCAGCTTCGTAGCGCCGATGGAGACCACGTCGTAGCTTTTTATCTCCGCCGCGTTGAGCACGGTCTTGCCGTTGACCTTTATGAGGTTGCGGCCGGCGGAGGGCCCGACGTAATAGGTGCGCTCGCTGCTGTCGTAGGCGACCATGGCGTGGTTGCGGCGCGAGATCTGCATATCGCCGTGGATGTGGATGTCGCCCTCCTCACGGCCGATGTAGTTGTAGCCTGCGTGGAGCCTGTAGTCCACGCCCTTGGAGAGGCCGTCGATGCAGACCAGCCAGCCGACGACCGGCTCGGGCCTGCCCATGAGGGATTCGCCGCCTATCATGGTGACGCCGAAGGGGTCGGCGCCGGCCCTGTCGCTCCCGACGTCGATGGTGTCGAGGCCGCAGCCGCTGCCTCCGACGGGCTCGGTGGCGCCGTAGTGGCTGCCGCCGGCGGGTTCGGTCTTGCCGTAGCCCGCGCCGCCGACGGGTTCGGTGGCGCCGTAGGCGGCGCCCGCGCCGGAGCCCGCCCCGGCGGGTTCGGTCTTGCCGTAGCTCTCGGGCCCGGGCCCGGGCTCGGTGCGCACGCCGGCGTTGGCCGCGCTCTTGCCGCACTCGGGGCAGCTGACATGCAGGGCAGCGTTGTAATAGTGACCGTTGGGGCACCTGACCATCTTTATTTCCACAACTGTTACCTCCCAAAAATTTTGTAGAATCAAAGCCTGTAATACAAATACCACAGCCGCCCCTGCCGTCAGTCCAGCTGATTTCCGCCGCGGCGCAAAACAAAAAAGCGGGCCGCAAAGCCCGCTTCCGCCGCCGTTTGCCCGGCTATCTTGCCGAGGCTGACATGTAGAAATGGTTCAGCAGCGCAAGCTGGTGAAGGCCCTCGGTCTCAGCAAGCCCTCCGAGGAGTTCACCGTGCTGTCCAAGAAGAAGGACATCCAGCTCGTGGCCGAGGCCGTGTCGAAGTACAAGGCCCAGGAGCTCGAGGAGCTGGCCTTCGCCTGCGGCGCGACGGGCTGGTAAGCTGAGGCTGGCATAAGCGGGACGGCGGCGCTCATATAATTCACCACGACCTTTCGGGAGTGGTGAAAATGAACACAGACATCGAGGAGCGCGCCGTCAGGCTTGCGGAGTACATAACAGAAAACCATTCCACCGTCCGCGCCGCCGCCAGAGAGTTCGGTATCTCCAAGTCTACCGTACACAAGGACATAACCGAGCGGCTCAAACGTGTGGACCCTGAGCTCTATTCCGAGGTCCGTGACCTGCTAGACCTCAACAAATCCGAGCGCCATATCCGCGGCGGCTTGGCAACGCGAAGAAAATACAAGGGCGTATAAAAAGACGGGGCCAACCAGGCCCCGTCAATGCTTATGTGCTCTTCGCGTCCGGGCGGGGGTGGAACCCCGCCCCTACAGGGGTCGGTGCGGTAACGTGACCGCGTGCGTGACCGCGGCGAAGGGTCGTCGGGGACGCCGACCCCTACGGGTGGGTTGTCGTTTTGCCGTGTGCGTTGCCGGTGCCGCGTGCGGGCGGCGCATCGGGGTCGATGCGCCCTACGGGTGACGGTTTCGCGGTTGGGGATGTTGTCGTTTCGCCGCGCGCGCTGACGCAGCCGCGGGCGGCTAACATTTCCGCACGCTCAGTCTCAGGCGGCCTTTGCGGGTCTCGCCTTGGGTCGCCTCGAATTTGAAGCGGCCGTGGCCGCGCACGGAGACTATCGTGCCGGGCTCCAGGCGCAGGGATGCGGACTTGGCTGTGAGGCCGTTCACCAGCACGCGCTCGGCCTCGAACAGGCGCTGGCTCTCCGCGCGCGAGAGGTCGAACACCGCCGACACCACCGCGTCCAGCCGCTCCGAGGCCGCGTTCACCGTCACCGGCTCCGGCGGCTGCGCAAGGCCCTCCGGCATGCGCTCTACGCGCCTCACCTGCACCTGCGTATGCCGCACCTGCGTCAGCCCCTCCTCGATATGCCGCGCCGCGCTCTCCAGGCAGAACACATACGCCGTCCCCTCGCCCAGCACCACGTCGCCCAGCACGCTCCGGCGCATGCCCAGCGCCATCAGCGAGCCCAGGTAGTCCCGGTGCACCAGCGCCTCGGCAAACTTGCGCGACTTCGGCCTTACCTCAAGGCAGCACACCGGCGGCTCGCCGCCGCCGAACACCGCCACCCGCCGTTCCGCGTCCTCGTACCCGCCCTCGAGGCGGCAGTCCGACGCCAGCTTCAGCCGGGCCAGCTCCGTCTGCTCGCCCAGGCTCAGAAACTCCGAGTGCGTACTTATCCCGCGCTCCGCCGCCCTTCTCGACAGCTCGGCGAGGCGCTTTTTCAACATTTCAAGCTCGTTTTCCATACCGTCCATTCTACCGTCCCGTACCGGCCGCGTCAAGGAGGGTCAGCTTTGCGCGAATTCATTGCCACGCTCTGGGGCCTGCCCATGGCCCTGCTCTTCGGCGGCGTCGGGCTCATACTGAGCCTGCGCTGCGGCTTTGTCCAGCTCCGGCGGCTGCCCGAGGTGCTGCGCTGCACCCTCGGCGGCCTGTTCAAGTCCCGCGGCAGCCGCGCCGAGGGCGCCGTGACGCCCCTGCAGGCCCTCTGCGCCGCGCTGGCCGGTACCGTCGGCACCGGCAACATCGCCGGGGTCGCCCTCGCCGTATGCCTCGGCGGGCCCGGGGCGCTCTTCTGGCTCTGGGCCTCCGCCCTGCTCGGCATGGGCACCAAATACGCCGAAGTCGCCCTCGCCCTGCGCTTCCGCGAGCGCGGCCCGGGCGGCGAATGGCTCGGCGGGCCGATGTACTCCATCAAAAACGGCCTCGGCCCGCGCTGGATGCCCCTAGCCCGGGCCTTCGCCCTCGCCGGGACGCTTGCCGCGCTCTGCATGGGCGGGGCCGTCCAGGGCTGTGAGATAAGCGGCGCAGCCAGGACGCTCTCGATGGAGCTGCTGCCCGGCCTCGCCGCCGAAAGGCCCCTGTTCCGGCTCTGCGCCGGCCTCGCCGTCGCCGCCTGCGGCTATGCGGTACTGCGCGGCGGCATGGCCCGGCTGGGCCGGGTCTGCGAGGCGCTGGTGCCCGCCATGGGCCTCGCCTACGTCCTCGGCTGCCTCGCCGTCATCTGCGCCCACGCCTCCGCCCTGCCCGGCGTCTTCTCCGGCATCCTCTCCGGCGCGCTCGAGCCGCGCTCCTTCGCCGGGGCCCTCGGCTGGGGACTGCGCCGCGGGCTCTTCTCCAACGAGGCCGGGCTCGGCTCCGCGCCCATCGCCCACGCCTCAAGCTCCGAGACCGAGCCCGCCAGGCAGGGCTTTTACGGCATCTTCGAGGTCTTCTGCGACACCCTGGTCATCTGCACGCTGACCGGCCTTGCCATACTCTGCTCCGGCGCGGCCATACCCTACGGCACGGCGGCGACGCTCTCGCTGCCGGTCTCGGCCTTTGCGACGGTCTTCGGCGGCGGCGCGGCGGCGGCGATACTGGCCCTGTGCCTGCTGCTGTTTTCGCTCTCGTCCCTGCTCAGCTGGGGCATGTACGGCCTGCGCTGCTGCGCTTTCCTGCTCGGCCGCCGCCCGGCCGGGGCCTACCTGGCCCTCTACTGCCTCGCGGCGCTGCCGGGCGCGCTGGCGCCGCGGGCGCTGGTCTGGGAACTGGCCGACCTCGCCAACGCGCTCATGGCCCTGCCGAACCTCGTCTCGCTGCTGCTGCTCTCGGGCGAGGCGGCGCGCATCACCCGGCGCTATTTCGCTCAGAGGCAGAGCGAATAGATCTCGCGCACCTCGTCCAGGCCCAGCTCCACGGCGCTAGGGAAGCTCACCGTGCCGTCCTTCGTGCAGCGGCGGCTCATGTACTCGGCGTCCTGCGCCGTGAGGCCGAAGTCGGCCAGCCGCCCGGGCATGCCCAGCTCGCGGAAATACGCCCGCGTGGCCGCGATGCCGCCCTCTATCGTCGCCTCGCCCCAGATTTTGCGCGCGCAGCGCTCCAGCCGCTCCGTGAACACGCCGCGCCGGGCGAAGAACTCCAGGTAGGCCGGCCAGACCACGGCCAGGCCCGCGCCGTGGGCGATGCGCGGGTCGAGCGCGCTCATCTCGTGCTGCAGCTTGTGCGCCCAGAGCCCGCAGCGGCGTCCGGCGCCGGTCAGGCCGTTGTGCGAGAGGCTGCCCGCGAACATCAGCGCCGCGCGCGCCTCGTAGTCGTCCGGCTTCGCCATGGCCGTACGGCCCGCCTCGATGACCGTCGTCAGCAGGCCCTCTGACATGCGGTCGATGAGCTCGTTGTCCGGGTTCGTGCACATGTAGCGCTCCATCGTGTGCATGAGTATGTCCACGACGCCGCAGGCCGTCTGGTACGGCGGCAGGCTGAAGCTCAGCTCCGGGTCGAGTATGGCAAAAAGCGGCTTGTTCTCGTCGCAGCTCAGGCCGCGCTTGACGCCCGTGGCGGTGTTCGTGAGCACGGCGCTGTCGCTGGTCTCGCTGCCCGTGGCGGCTATCGTGAGTATGACGCCCACCGGCAGGCTGTCCGTGGGTTTTATAACCTTTTCGGTATATTCCCAGGGGTCGCGCCCGGTCCTTACGCAGTGCGCGGCCATTTTGGCGTTGTCGATGACGCTGCCGCCGCCGAGGGCGAGCAGCATGTCGCAGCCCTGTTCCCGGGCGAATTCGACAGTTTTGACGCAGAACTCCAGGGTCGGGTTGGCCTGCACGCCGCCGAGGACGGCGCAGCCGATGCCCGCCTGCTCCAGCGAGCGCCTGACCCTCTCGAGCAGGCCGCTTTTCACCGCGCTGCCGCCGCCGTAGACGATGAGCGGGCGCTTGAAGCCGCAGCCCGCGCAGATGCGGCCCGCCTCCTCGCAGCGGCCCCGGCCGAAGTACACGCGCGTCGGGATGTAGAGTTCAAAATCCAGCATTATCCTCACCTCAAGCGGATTATAACCTTTTTTGCCCTGTTTGTTAAGTATTCCGCTTGACCATTCGCCTCCAAACATGTTTTAATTGTTGAAACAGGCATAAATTTTCTTTACGGAGGCGGAGATATGGATTTCATAAGCGAGTACAAAGCCAAGCTCGGCACGCCGGACGAGGCGGCGAAGCTGGTCAAGAGCGGCGACTGGGTCGAATACGGCAACGGCACCACCTTTGCGGTGGAGTGCGACAAGGCCATCGCCAGGCGGCGGGACGAGCTGTTCGACGTCAAGTTCCGCGGCCAGATCATGTACGGGCCCATCGAGGTCGTGGAGTGCGACCCGACGGGCGAGCATTTCTGCTACAACGCCTGGCACTGCTCGGGCTATGAGCGCAAGCTGCTCGACCAGGGCAGGGCCTATTTCAGCCCCATGATCTTCCGCAACCTGGCCTGGTACCACAAGGAATTCCTGCACGTCAACGTGGCCTACGTCTGCGCCACGCCCATGGATAAGCACGGGTATTTCAATCTCTCGCTCTCCGCCGGCACCGCGCTGGACATGATAGGCCGGGCGGACGCCATCGTCATCGAGGTCAACGACAAGCTGCCCAAGATCTACGGCGCGTTCAACGAGAGCATACACATCTCGGACGTGACCATGGTAGTCGAGTGCGAGCACGGGCCCGCGCCCACGGTGCCGTCCAAGAAGCCCTCGGCCGAGGACCTCAAGATAGCCGAGAACCTCATCCCCTTCCTCGTGGACGGGGCGACGCTGCAGCTCGGCATAGGCGGCACGCCGGACGCGCTCGGCTCCATCATCGCGCAGAGCGACCTCAAGGACCTCGGCATGCACACGGAGCTGTGTACCGACGGCTTCCTCGACCTCTACAAGGCCGGCAAGCTCACCAACAAGCGCAAGAACATCTTCCGCGGCAAGGGCGTGCT
>CALXEH010000002.1 GCA_944387285.1 uncultured Oscillospiraceae bacterium
TTTCCAGCTGTTGTCCCCCTCTGAAAGGCAGGTTGCTCACGCATTACTCACCCGTTCGCCACTAAGTCATCTAGGCTCCTTGTCCGAAAACTCAGAGCTTCGAGCTTCGTTCGACTTGCATGTGTTAGGCACGCCGCCAGCGTTCGTCCTGAGCCAGGATCAAACTCTCAATAAATCGTATCTTAACTGTACCTCAGTACAGCTAAAACCTTATTGAGCTGATTCCTCAGCTAATTCAAAAGAATTGTCCGCGGTCATCTCTGACCGCATCCAGAAGTCCCTTCTCTGGTGCTTATTTGCATAAGCTTTTGCTTACATTGTTTAATTTACAAGGTACACACGCTCTCGTTTTGGGCATCTTTCACAGCGCCGTCTCTCAAGCGCTTGATTAATATAACACCTCCTGCGCGTCTTGTCAACAACTTTTTTCAAAAAAATCGAGATTTTTTTGCGGCTACAAAATAGTGTGGTCGTTATGGGGCATACTACCCACATGTTTGATTTTTCATTCGACAAAAGCGGCCTTTCGATGGCTGCGATAAGCGAAGTTTTCTCCGGCGCGGCGGATTTTGAGAGCCGCGCGATCCTGCCCGGGCTGGAGGAGAAGGCGGGCGTCTGCGTCTGCTGGGTGGACGGACTGGCCGACGGCGCGGCGATCTCGGAGGACATACTCCGGCCGCTGACGCAGGCGGCGAGGGCCGGGTCGGCTCCGTCCGGGCGGCGGCTGCTGGAGCAGCTCGAGCGCGGCGGCATCTACTCGAGCACGGTTCGCCGCCGCACGGAGCTCTGCGACGTCGTGACCGACCTGCTGGCCGGCTTCTGCTGCCTCGTCTGCGACGGCGCGGCCCAGGCGCTCAGCTTCGAGGTGCGCTCCAAGGCCACCCGCTCCATCTCCGCACCCTCGGTCGAAAAGAGCATCAAGGGCGGCAAGGACGCCTTTGTCGAGACCCTGCGCGTGAACACCTCGCTCGTGCGCCGGAAGCTCCGCACGCCCGAGCTGCGCCTCACCGAGACCGTCGTGGGCCGGCGCTCCGGCACCTCCGTCGCCGTCATGTACCTCGAGGGCATTGCCAAGAACGGCCTTGCGGACGAAGTCCTGCGCCGCATAGACGCCATCGACATCGACGGCCTGCTCTCCGCCGGCGACCTCGAGGAATACATCGTGGACTCGCCGCGCTCGCCCTTCCCGCAGCTGCTTCACACGGAGCGCCCCGACGCTTTTGCCATGCACCTGCTGGACGGGCGCGTGGGCGTGCTGGTGGACGGGCTGCCGCTCGGCTTCGTGCTGCCCGCGGGCCTTGCCGCCTTCATGCGCGTGCCCGAGGACTCCGCCGACCACTTCCTCGTGGCCTCCATGCTGACCATACTGCGCTGGGCGGCGCTCTTCCTCTCGCTCTGCCTGCCCGCGGCCTTCGTGGCGATCTCGATGTACCATCAGGAGATGCTGCCCGTGAAGCTGCTGCTGTCAATGACGGCGGCCAAGCAGTACGTCCCCTTCGGCGTCGCCGCCGAGGTCATAGCCATGCTGCTCTCATTTGAATTATTGCAGGAGGCCGGCCTGCGCCTGCCCGACCCCGTGGGCCAGACCGCCTCGATAATAGGCGCGCTCATCGTGGGCCAGTCGGCGGTCGAGGCGAAGGTGGTCTCGCCCATTGCGGTCATCGTCGTGGCGCTTGCGGGCATCTGCGGCTACGTCATGCCCAGCCGCGACCTGGGCGCGGCGCTCAGGCTCTGCCGGCTCGTCTTCGTGCTCGCGGCGGTGCTGCTCGGGCTCTACGGGCTCATGGCGGCCCTGGCCCTGCTCATCCTGCACCTGGCCTCGCTCGAGAGCTTCGGCGCGCCCTACACCGCGCCCTTCACCGACCGCGAGGGCCCCGGTGCGCTCACCGGGCTCATAAAGCGCCCCAACAGCGCCGACAAGTTCCGCGCGCCGCACCTCGCCGGCCGGAACAAAAGGAGGCAGAAATGAGACGTATCCTGGCCGTCCTGCTCACGGCATCGGCGCTCCTGCCCCTTTCCGGCTGCACGCTCTCGGTCTACAACAACTACCGCGAGCTCGAGCGGCTCCAGGTCATCGAGACCGTGGGCTTTGACGCGGCGGAGGACGGCGGGGTGACGCTGTCCTCCGCCGCGGGGCGCGACGCCTCGGGCCGCGAACCCGTGCGCGCCGCGGCGACGGCGCCCTCGGTCACTGAGGCCATGCAGGAGCTGCAGGGCCTCTCCCGCAGCGACGAGCTCTTCTTCTCCGGCACGGGCTGCATCCTCATAGGCGAGGCGGCGGCCTCGGAGACGGCGCGCTGGCTGGAGCTCGTGGCGCGCTCGGATTCGCTGCGGCTGGACACGCCGCTTTTCGTGGTGCGCTCTGGCGAGGCGTCGGAACTCGTCACCGAAGCCGGCGGCGAGGAGGGCGACATCACCCAGATCATGCAGGCGCTCATCAGCTTTGCGGAAAAGAGCGGCCCTGCGCGCATCTATACCTGCGCCGACGCGGCGCGCTCGCTCATCGAAAGCGGCGCGGCGCTCACCGGGGCCGTGCACTCTGCGCAGGACGCCTCGAGGGAAGGCGGGCTGACCGCGGAGCTGGACGGCTACGCCATACTGGGCGCCGAGGGGCGGCTCATGGGCTATATAGAGGGCGAGGACGCGCTGGGCGTCGGGCTCTTCGGCGGCGAGCCCGGCCGGGCGGCGCTGACGCTCGGCTGCGGCGCCACGGTGGAGCTCGCGGGCGGCGGCGTGGAGCTCGAGCCGGCCTGGGACGCCGCCGGCCAGCTCTGCGGCCTGAAGGCCGCGGTGAGCGTCGAGGCCATCGTCATGGAGACGACGTCCGGGCTCGACCTGGGCACGGACGAGGCGCGCCGGCTGGTCGAGGACGAGCTGGCGCAGCGCTGCGGCGGCTGGATATACAATATATTAACTAAGAGCGCCGCGCTGGGCCTGGATTTCCTGGGCATAGGCAGGAGGCTGGAGCTGGAAAACGCGGGCCGCTGGAAGGCGCTGCCCGGGCCCTGGCCGGAACAGCTGCCCGGGCTGGAGTTTTCGGTCACGGCCTCGGCGCAGCTGCTGAACATCCGCGAATTTACCGGCGCGCCGGACTGGGGCAGGTGAGGGACATGGAAAACAAAACGCCCGGCGGGCTCACGGCCCGTCAGGCTTCGGCCATATGCTTTGTGGCGCTGCTGCCGCCGGCGACGCGGCTGCTGCCGGGCCTGTGCTCGGAGCTCGCCGGCCGCGCGGCCTGGCTCTGCCCCATCGCCGCCCTGCCCTTCCTGCTGCTGACCGCCCTGCTGCTGCGCAGGCTCACGGAGAACGCCGCGCAGGACGAGAGCCTGGGCGGGCTCATATGCCGCGGGCTGGGGCCGCGCGCAGGCGGCGCGGCGCTGCTGCTCTACGCGCTCTGGCTGGCCTTTTACGCGGGCTTTTCGCTCCGCAGCTCGGCCTCCAGGTTCATCTACACCATCTATCCCGGCGCGCCGCCCTGGCCCTTCATCGCCGCCGGCGCCGTCATGGGCCTCATAGCCGCGTTTTCCAGGCTGAAGGCGCTGGCCCGGGCCTCAGAGCTCTTCCGCTACCTGCTCATACTCGCGCTCGCGCCCATACTGCTGCTCGGCCTGTTCGAGATGCGGGTGCAGGACCTGCTGCCCGTCTACGCCTCGGACGCGCTGCCGGTGCTCGAGGGCGCGCTGCCCGCGCTGGGCACCGGGGCCTTCCTCATCGTGAACGTCGGCTTCCTCGACCGCGGGCCGGGCAGGTTCAGGCGCGGGCGCTTTAGCGTCTTCTCCTGCCTGCTCATGTCCCTCATCGTGGCCGTCACCGTGGGGCGCTTCGGCGCGCAGCTGGCCGGGGAATTCACCTACCCCTTTTTCGCGCTCGTGCGCAACACCGGGCTCTTCGGCGTGACGGCGCGCATAGAGGCGCTCGTGACGGCGCTCTGGGTGCTCTCGGACTTCGTGCTCTTCGCCTTTGCGCTCGGCTCGGCGTCGAGCTGCCTGGGCCTGGCGTTCTCGAGCCGGGACGCCTCCTGGCCGGTCTGGCCCTGCGCCGCGGCGGCCGTGCTGACCGCCGTGTTCATCGCCCCGGATTCGGCGAGCCTCAAGCTGGTCTCGGAGCTCATCGCCCCGGGCCTCAACCTCATCATGCTCTTCGGCCTCGTCCTGCCCGCGCTGCTCATAGGCAGGCTGCGCGGCAGGCTCTAAATGCCCAGCACGCCCTTGGCGCACTCGATGAGCCGCCGCATCGCCGGCGAGGCCGCGCGGCCCGAGCGCATCGCCATGCCCAGCGTGCGCTTGAGCGGCGGGTCCAGCGGTATCGCCGCCACGTCCGCCGTGCTGCCCTCGAGTATCAGCTTCGGCATGATCGTCACGCCCAGGTTGTGCTCCACCATCGAGAGTATCGTCACGTCAAAGTTCGAGGAGAGCTTCGCCTTGCGGGGTATGCCCGCTATGCGCATGGCCCGGGCCAGGTCCTCGTCCGGCACGTTCGAGGAGGTCATGTACACCAAAAAGGGCTCGCCCTTGAAGCGGCCTATCGGGAATACCTCCGCCCCTGCCATGGGGTGGGTCCGCGGCAGGACGGCCATCATCGGGTCGTCCTGTATCTTTATCGTGTCGTAGCTGAAATGCGGCTGCAGGCTCGTGAAGGCTATGTCTATGCGCCCCGTCGTCAGCCACTCCTCGATCTCTGGGCCGTTGCCCTCCAGCAGCTCCACCGAGATGCCGGGATAGCGCTCCTGAAAGGCCTCCAGTATCCTGGGCATCCAGCGCATGGAGATGCTCGAGTAGGTGCCTATCCTGACCGCGCCGCGCTCGAGCCCGCGGGTGAGCGCCACCTCCTGCGAGAGGTTCGCCGCCGCCTGCACCACCTCGCGTATGAGCGGGGCCAGCCGCTCGCCCTCGGCCGTGAAATGTACGCCGCGGTTGCCCCGCACCAGGAGCGGGATGCCCGCCTCATCCTCCAGCGAGCTTATGATGTGCGTCACGCCCGACTGCGTGTAGCCCAGCGCCTCCGCCGCCTTCGAGATGCTCCCGAGCTCCGCAGCCGTCAGCAGCGCCGCCAGCTTTGCCGTGTCCACCCCTGTGTCCTCCTTCGGTATTAATAAGTTTCATATCTGATATTATAATATCTCTCTTTACTAATATCAATACATATGTTATTTTTTAAACGAAAGATACGGCGCTATTTACACAGCGCGACAATATATAACATGATTTTCCTCTTCCAAACTCCCATATCCACAAAAACGCCGCCATATTCCTGGCGGCGTTTTTGTCGATGAGGCGGCGGCGGCGCGGGCCCGCCTGTTTCGGCATTGACAAACCGGCGCGGCGGGAATAAATTATTATAGTGTGTTACAGCGATTGCGCCGTCTTTTTCAGCCGGTGCGGAAAGTGAGGTAGGCAGATGAACATACTTTTCGAGAGATTCACGCTTCCGGAGCAGCTCAGCCGGGTGATCTACAACAGCCCGAGCGTCATCATCCCGACCAGCAAGGAGGTGCTCTTCGAGCTGATCTTCGGCAACGAGCACACGGGCAAGATCGAGGTGCTCTATGATATACACGGCAAGGTCGTGAAGGAGGCCGAGGTGGTGCGCTGCCGCAACGGCGCGGCGGTGAACTATCCCGAGGACTACATGCGCCGGCGCGACCCGGACTGCATGCGCATAGCGGACGATCTGCCGACGGATAAGCCCAAGTTTGAGGACGTTTACGGCTATAAGTTCGACGAGCTGAGGATAGAGACGCTCAAGTGGCTGACGAAGCAGGAGCTCATCCTGGTGCCCTTCAAGGCCGGCGGCTATGATTACGGCTACGAGGCGGTGCTGGTCTGCCCGAGGAACGCGGCCTTCTTCGGCTTCGCCATGGCCCAGCTGCAGGCCTTTGTGGATATCAGGACGGTGGAGCATTTCAAGCCCCGCGCGGTGGTGTACGCGGCGCCGCCCTTCAGGCATACGCATTTCAACGGCAAGCAGGTCGTCGTCCACAACAGGATGGAGGGCCTGCACGAGGTCTTCTCGTACAACCTCTACCCCGGCCCCTCGGCGAAGAAGGGCATCTACAGCGTGCTGCTGGACATAGGCGAGCAGGAGGGCTGGGTCACGGCCCACGCCTCCTCGGCGAGGATCATCACGCCCTACGAGAACGAGATGGTCATGATGCACGAGGGCGCCTCCGGCGGCGGCAAGAGCGAGCTGCTGCAGGACGTCATGCGCTGCGCGGACGGCCGCGTGCTGCTCGGTGTGGACCTGGTGACGGGCGAGGAGCGCTATATAAGCATGAGCGACACCTGTACGATAGCGCCCGTGACGGACGACATGGCCATGTGC
Organism: uncultured Oscillospiraceae bacterium; assembly: GCA_944387285.1. Taxonomy (GTDB): domain Bacteria; phylum Bacillota; class Clostridia; order Oscillospirales; family Oscillospiraceae; genus Scatomorpha. The sequence continues at coordinate 6,322 of CALXEH010000002.1, forward strand.
CCGCCGAGCATACAGAAGAGCGGCGGCAAGCTCAGCCTCGTTGACGGCGAGGACGGCTGGTTCGTGCGCGTGGACGGCATCACCTCCTACGGCTGCGACCCGATGTACGAGCGGATAGCCATACACTCGAAGGAACCGCTGATGTTCTTCAACCTGGAGGCGGTGCCGCGCGCGACCTGCCTGCCCTGGGAACATGTGCCGGATTCCGACGGCAAGCCCTGCCCGAACCCGAGGATAATCGTGCCGAGACGGATGATAGAGAACATCGTCTCCACGCCGGTGGATGTGGACGTGCGCTCCTTCGGCGTGCGCATGCCGCCCGCCACGGCGAAGAAGCCGACCTACGGCATCATGGGCCTCATGCACATCATCCCGCCGGCCCTGGCCTGGCTGTGGCGGCTCGTGGCCCCGCGCGGCTTCAAGAACCCCAGCGTCAGCGGCGGCAGCCCGCTGGCGAGCGAGGGCGTCGGCTCCTACTGGCCCTTCGCCACCGGCAAGCGCGTCGTCCAGGCCAACCTCCTGCTCGAGCAGATCATAAACTGCACGCAGACCCGCTATGTGCTCATACCCAACCAGCACATCGGCAGCTTCAAGGTCGGCTTCGCGGCCGAGTGGATAGCCAGGGAGTACCTGGCCCGCCGCGGCGGCGTGAACATGAAGATGGATAGGCTCTCTCCGGCGCGCTGCCCGCTCTTCGGCTACGCGCTCAACGAGATGAAGGTCGACGGCCAGCGCATCTCCACCCGTTTCCTGCGCCCCGAGCTGCAGGAGTCCCTGGGCGAGGACGGCTACGACAAGGGCGCCGAGATCCTCTACAACTTCTTCGCCAAGGAACTCGCGGTCTACGACTGCGATGAGCTGCACCCCGTCGGCAAGCAGATCCTCGAGTGCTTCAAAAAGCGCGGCAGCGTCGAGGACTACTGCGCCATACTCCCGCTCGGCCTGAGCGAGTGACGATCCTGTCCGAAACGGCCCCGGCGCCAATGCCGGGGCCGTTTTTTTGTCCGCAGCGGAGCTTTCTGTTTGCAGGGACGGCGGGCCGTGGTGTATAATCGTGAAAAGGCGAAAGGAGGCGCGCGGCATGGAGGAACAGAGGGAACGAGGCTCGGAGGCCACAAAATACCGCCTGGCCCGGGCCATGGAGGAGTGCATGCGCCGTATGCCCGTGGAGGCCGTCACGGTGACGAACGTCGCCGAGACCTGCGGCGTCACGCGCCAGACCTTTTACCGCAACTTCCTGGACAAGTACGACCTCATAAACTGGTACTTCGGCAAGCTGCTCGAGCGCTCCTTCGAGCACATGGGCAGCGGGCGCACCATAGCCGAGGGCCTGGAGCGCAAGTTCGAGTACATCCGCAAGGAGCGGGTGTTCTTCACCGCCGCCTTCCGCGCCGACGGCACGAACAGCCTCAAGGAACACGACTTTGAGGCGATCATGGCCTTCTACCTCGGCATCATCGAAAAACAGACCGGCGCCGCCCCGCCGGAGGACCTGCGCTTTTTGCTCGAGCTCTATTGCCGCGGCTCCGTGGCCATGACCGTCAAATGGGTGCTCGGCGGCATGAAGGAGGCCCCGGCCGAGATGTCCCGGCGCCTCGTCGCCGCCCTGCCCGAGCCGCTGCGGCAGCTCTTCGCCCGTCTGTCCTTACTGTGAGGGCGGACGGGTTACATTTTTGCGCATTTGTCACTTTACGCGGGAAGCGGAAGGGAATAAAATACCCACAGATAGTTAATTATTTAACCATAAGCCTCAACATCTGAAAGGAGTAATGTTCCATGGCAAACCGCATAATGCTCAACGAGACCTCCTATCACGGCGCGGGCGCCGTTGCCGCCATCCCGGGCGAGATTGCCGCGCGCGGGCTGAAGAAGCCCCTGGTCTGCTGCGGCCCGTCCATACTGAAGCACGGCGTCGTGGCGAAGGTGACCGACCTGCTGGACGCGGCCGGCATCGGGTACGAGATCTTCTCCGACATCAAGGCCAACCCGACCATAGAGAACGTGCAGGCGGGCGTGGCGGCCTTCAAGGCGGCGGGCGCGGACTGCATCGTGGCCATCGGCGGCGGCAGCCCCATGGACACCTCCAAGGCCATAGGCATCATCATAAACAACCCCGAGTTCGCCGACGTGCGCAGCCTTGAGGGCGTGGCGGACACGAAGAAGCCCTGCGTGCCCATCATCGCCGTGCCGACCACGGCGGGCACCGCGGCCGAGGTCACGATAAACTACGTCATCACGGACGTGGAGCGCCGCCGCAAGTTCGTCTGCGTCGACCCTCACGACATGCCGGTGGTCGCCGTCGTCGACCCCGAGATGATGGATTCCATGCCGAAGGGCCTCACCGCCGCGACGGGCATGGACGCCCTGACCCACGCCATCGAGGGCTACACCACCCTGGCGGCCTGGGAGATGACGGACATGTTCCACCTGAAGGCCATTGAGCTCATCTCGAAGAACCTGCGCGGGGCCGTTGCGGGCACGAAGGAAGGCCGCGAGGGCATGGCCCTGGGCCAGTACATCGCGGGCATGGGCTTCTCGAACGTGGGCCTGGGCATCGCCCACAGCATGGCGCACACCCTCGGCGCGGTGTACGACACGCCGCACGGCGTGGCCTGCGCGATGATGCTGCCCATCGTCATGGAGTACAACGCCGAGTGCACCGGCGAGCGCTACCGCGAGATCGCGCGCGCCATGGGCGTCAAGGGCGTCGATGGGATGAGCCAGGCCGAGTACCGCGCCGCCGCCATAGAGGCCGTGCGCAAGCTCTCCGCCGACGTGGGCATCCCCGCGAAGCTCGAGGCCCTGAAGGAAGAGGACCTGCCCTTCCTCGCCGAGAGCGCCTATAACGACGCCTGCCGTCCCGGCAACCCCAAGGAGACCAGCGTGGAGGACCTCACCGCCCTCTTCCGCAAGCTCATGTGAGCCGCGAAGGCATAAAAAGACCCCGGACGGGCCAAAACCCGTCCGGGGATTTTTTGTCCTGGGCCTTATTTGTCTTCGTCCTCGTCCTCGTCCTCGCCGTCGATGGGCTCGACGCCCTCAAACTCGAGGGTCTCGCCGCAGTTCGGGCACTCTATGGAGCCGAGGTCCAGCACGTCCTCGTCGATGGTGATGGTGTTCTCGCAGGCGGGGCAGGTGACCTCGTAGAACACGGGCTCGCCGTCCTCGTCCTCGCCGCAGCAGCAGCCGCCGCAGTAGTCCTCATCCTCATCGTCGTCATCTTCGTCCTCGTCCACGTCGTAGACGATGTCCTCGATGTCGGAGAGGTCGTCGCTCACCTGGTCGATGGCCTCGCCGAGCTCCCAGGCGTTTTCCTCCAGGTCCTCGATGTCGTGCGCCAGGTCCTCGAGAATGTCCATGATGGCGTCGAGCACGCGGCCCTCTTTAGTTTCCTTGTCTATGCCGAGGCCCTCGGCCAGACCCTTCAGATAGGCCACCTTTTCGGAAGTTGTCATACCTGCTCCTCCTCTCGGATAATCAGAATAGTGTTCAGCCCTTCGCGCGCTCCAGGTACTCGCCGGTGCGCGTGTCGATCTTGATCTTGTCGCCCTCGTTGATGAAGAGGGGCACCTTGACCTCGGCGCCGGTCTCGAGCGTCGCGGGCTTGGTGGCGTTGGTGGCGGTGTTGCCGGCAAAGCCCGGGTCGGTCTGGGTGACCTCGAGCTCCACGAAGTTGGGCGGCTCGACCGCGAACACGTTGCCCTTGTAGCTCATGACCACGCAGACCATGTTCTCCTTCACGAACTTGAAGCTGTCGCCCAGCAGAGAGCCGTCGATGGGGATGAGCTCATAGCTCTCGGGGTCCATGAAGTAGTAGAGGTTGCCGTCGGCATAGCTGTACTCCATGCTCTTGCGCTCGACCGTGGCCTCCTCGAACTTCGCCGTGGGGTTGAAGGAAGTCTCGGTGACGGCGCCGGTCATGACGTTCTTCATCTTGGTGCGGACAAAGGCCGCGCCCTTGCCGGGCTTGACGTGCTGGAAGCTGACGACGGTCATGACCTGCCCGTCCATCTCAAAGGTGACGCCGTTTCTGAAATCGCCTGCTGTTATCATAAATCCTGTCCTCCTGTGGCAGATTGATTAATATAACCAAGATATTTTACACTATGAAACGCATTTTGGCAAGTACCAACGTTTACAGTATCAGCAATTCCTTCGGCGCCTTCGTGATGTCGACGCAGCCCTCGCCGGTGAGGTAGAGCACGTCCTCGATCCTGACGCCGAAGCGGCCCGGCAGGTAGATGCCCGGCTCGGCGGAGATGACCGCGCCCTCGGGCATGGGCCTGGTGTTGGAGGGTGCCGCCGTGGGCTGCTCGTGGATGTCGAGGCCGACGCCGTGGCCGAAGCCGTGGCCGAAATACGGCCCGTAGCCCGCGTCGGCTATGACCTTGGCCGCCGCGTTGTGGATATCCGCGCCGGTGACGCCGGGCCGCGCCTTTGCGATGCCGGCCTTCTGCGCCTCGAGCACGGTGTAATAGACGTTTTTCATCTCCTCCGTCGCGCTGCCTATGGCCACGGTGCGCGTCATGTCGGAGCAGTAGCCGTCCTTCACGCAGCCGAAGTCCATGGTGACGAAGTCGCCGGCCTTGAGCCTCTCGTCTCCCGGCACGCCGTGGGGCATGCTGCTCTTGGCGCCGGTGACGACTATGGGGTCGAAGGAGTTGCCCTCCGCCCCGTGCAGGCGGAGCCTGTAGGTGAGCTCGGCGGCGATCTCGCGCTCCACCGCGCCGGGCTTCAGCAGGGGCAGGACCTCCTCCAGCGCCTTTTCGGCTATGCGCTGCGCGGCGACCAGGCTCCCGAGCTCCTCGGCGGTCTTGCAGGCGCGCAGCGCCGAGAGCAGCTCCTGGGCCGGCAGCAGCCTCAGGCCCAGCGCCTCCTCCAGCCTGAGCCAGGCGGCGTGGCTGAGTTTTTCCTCCTCGGCCCCGAGCTTTTCAGCCCCGGCCTTTTCCAGCAGTTCCGCCAGTATGCGCGCGATCGGCCGCTCCCTCGTCGTCAGTATGACCTCTACGCCCTCGGCCGCCTGCCTCTGCGCCGCCTCGATGTAGCGCGAATCCGTGACCAGCCAGGCCGCGTCGCGCGTGACCAGCGCCGCGCTGTCCGTGGGCAGAAAGCCCGTGGCGTAGAAGATGTCCCGGTCGTCCATGAGCAGCAGGGCGTCCAGCCCGCGCTCGGCCACCGCTTCCTTGACCATCAAAGTGTTTGCCATTTTTCCGCCTCCAAATACTATTCGGCCTCCATTTCGGCCGCTAAGATCAGATCCCCGGCGTCCATCGCCGGCCCGAGCCTCTGGCCGAGCAGGTAGAAGCTCACCCGCTCTATCCCCTCGATCCCGCAGAAGGTCAGGACCGCGCAGCCCTCGGCCACGGTGCGTTCAAAGCCCTCCAGCTCCGCCCAGCCCTGGCTGACCTCCAGCTTGAGCTCAACGCCCTCCAGCCTCCAGCCCAGGATGTCCGCGCCCTCGGGCGCGGCGCGGGTCAGGCCGGGCTCGTCGGGCTCGGAATTGAAGGCCGCGGCCAGCCCGGCTATGAGCTCGGTGCCCGCCGGCAGCCTCCGGCTCTCCGGCACAGCGACGCTGCCCTCGCTCCTGCGCCAGACGCTTATCTGCACCGCGTCGCCGGCGCAGCCGGCCAGGCCCGCCAGCAGGCCCAGGCAGAGCAGCAGCGCCGCAAGTCTCCTCAGCTTCACTGCCCGCCGCCTCCCTTCTCCGGCTCGGGAAAATACACCGTGAACCTGGTGCCGCCGCCCTCGCGCGCGGCGACCTCTATGCTGCCGCCCAGGGCGGCCACGGCGTCGTGGACTATCGAGAGCCCCAGCCCGCTGCCGCCGCGCTCGCGCGAGCGCGCCTTGTCCACGCGGTAAAAGCGCGAGAAGATGTTGGGCAGGTCGCTCTCGGGTATGCCTATGCCCCGGTCCTCGACGATGAGCAGCACCTTGCCGCCCTCTTTCCTCATGCGTATATCGACCGAGCCGCCTTCGACGTTGTATTTCACCGCGTTCTCGGCCAGGTTGAAGACTATCTGGTACACGTCGTCCTCGGGCGCGAGGATGACGCAGCCGGGCTGCGGCTCGCAGCCGAGCGTGACGCCCAGCTTTTCCGCCAGCGGCGCCAGCAGGCGCAGGGTGGAGGCCGAGACCTCCGCCAGGTCCACGGGCGTCCTAGGGGCCGCGGCCCCGTCGTCCCGGCGGGAGAGGTCCAGCAGCTTTTCCGTCGTGCGCTGGAGCCGGTCCGCCTCCGTGCCTATGTCCGAGACGAACTCGCGCATGGTGGCCTCGTCCATGCCCTCGGACTGCTCGATGCTGTCCGCCAGCAGGCGTATGGCCGCCAGCGGCGTCTTGAGCTCGTGCGAGGCGTCGGAGACGAAGCGCCGCCGCTGCTGCTCCGTCGTCTCGAGGGTCTGGGTCATGTTGTTGAACTCCTCGCACAGCTCGGTGAGCTCGTCGTTGCCCTCGGGCTTGAGCCTGTGCTCGTAGTCGCCGCCGCGCACGACCCTGATCGCCTCAGCCAGGCGCGTGATGCGCCCCGTCAGCGCGCGCGAGAAGACCACCGTCAGCGCCAGCGCCGCCGCGCTCACCGCCAGGGAGATGCCCACCATGCGGTTGAGTATGGACAGCAGCAGCTCCGCCTGGGCCTCGTCGTATTCGTACACGCACACGGTGCCCAGGATCAGCCCGCCGTTCCTGACCGGCAGGGCCGCCGCGGAGAAGAAGGCGCCCGACGCGAACCTCGAGCCGAACATCTGCTTGCCGTTGAGCGCGTACTGCACTTCCCTGAGCAGGGCGTACCTGCCCTCGAAGGCGGGCTGGTCGCTGTCGTAGAGCACGAGCCCGGCCGCGTCCGTGACCAAAAAGCGGCTCGAGGAGCTCAGCTCCAGCAGATCCATGACCTGGCCCACGGAATCCGGCGTCATCCGGTCGAGGCCCGAGAGCGAGGAGGACACGACCGCCGCCTGGCCGAGCAGCGAGCTCTCCTTCTCCTTGAACACCAGGTCGCGCGAGGCGGCGATGGGCAGGGTGTTCAGGAGCACGATCAGCCCGGTCACGAGCAGGAAAAAGGAGAGCACGAACTTAAACTGCACGCGCTCTGTTATCCTCCGGCGTTTTCTGTTCCTGCCTTCCCTGCCGCTCATTTATCCGGCCTCACTCGGCGAAGTAGTAGCCGACGCCCCATTTGGTGATGATGAGCTTCGGCGAGGCGGGCCTGTCCTCGAGCTTTTCGCGCAGGCGGCGGATGTGTACGTCCACGGTGCGGGCGTCGCCCTGGTAGTCGTAGCCCCAGACCAGGTCGAGCAGGTTGTCCCGGCTGTAGACCTTGCCGGGGTTCCTGATGAAGAGCTCGATGAGGTCGAACTCCCTTGCGGTGAGCTCGACGTGCGCGCCGTTTTTGCGCGCCGTGCGTTTTTCGGTGTCGATCTCGAGCCCGCCCTTTTCGAGCACCGAGGCCGAGGGCCCGGCGGCCGGCATGGAGGCGCGGCGCAGCAGGGCGCGGATGCGCGCCTTGAGCTCGAGGATGTTGAAGGGCTTGGTCACATAGTCGTCCGCGCCGGACTCGAAGCCGAGCAGCTTGTCGGCGTCCTCGCTCCTGGCCGTGAGCATGATGATGGGCACGGTGGAAAAGCCCCGTATCTTCTGGCAGGCCTCCAGCCCGTCCAGGCCCGGCATCATGAGGTCGAGGATGATGAGGCTGTAGTCGCCCGAGGCGGCCAGCTGCACCGCGCTCTCGCCGTCATAGCAGGCGTCCACGGTGTAGCCCTCGTTTTCCAGGTTGAATTTTATGCCCTTGACGAGCAGTTTTTCGTCGTCCACGACGAGTATTTTCATGCAGCGTCCTCCAATCCTCCGGCGCAGACGTAATCCCGCAGCCCGTCGAGCACGGCGGGGCCTATGCCGGGAACCTCCAGCAATTCTTCGACGTCAGAAAAGGGGCCGGATCCCAGCCTGTACTCGATGATGGCGGCGGCCTTCACCTCGCCTATGCCCGGCAGCAGCTGCAGCTCGGCCGCGTCGGCGGAGTTGATGTCCACGAGCCTGGGCTCGGCGCCCTCGGCCGCGACGCTGCTGCGCCCTCTCAGGGTCCCGGACAGGAGCACAAAGGCCAGCGCCAGCAGGATGCAGGCTGCGGCCGGTAAATACGACCTGCGCAAGGCCGCTCACCTCCGAAGGGATTTTTTGCTGTTGCTTTTCGCAGGAAGCACTTGTATAATAATGAAAGCCCCTTGTGCTATGACGCTATGATAACACATTATTGCGGAGATTGATATGAAAAAAATCAGCTTGCTGCCCATATTTTTGCTCGTAGTCCTGCTGGCCGGCCTGCTTGCGCCGCAGGCGCTGGCGCTGGAGCCGCCAGAGCTCACCAGCACGGCCGCCGTGCTCGTGGACCAGGATTCGGGCCGGGTGCTCTTTGAGAAAAACGCCGACCAGACCGCCTACCCCGCCTCGCTGACGAAGGTCATGACCGTGCTCATCGCGGTCGAGGCGATAGAAAGGGGCGAGTTCGCGCTCACCGACAGCGTCACCGCAAGCGACAGCTGTCTTGAAGGCATGGTCGAGGACGGCAGCACGGCGGGCATAGTCCCGGGCGAGACGATGCCGCTCAAGGACCTGCTCTACTGCGCGCTGCTCGCCTCCGCAAACGAGGCCTGCAACGTCATCGGCGAGTACATAGGCGGCACGGTGACGGATTTCGTCGCCATGATGAATTCCCGGGCCGCCGAGCTCGGCTGCACCGGCACGCACTTTGCCAATACCCACGGCCTGCCGGATGAGGAGCACTACACCACGGCGAGGGACATGTCCCTCATCTACCGCGAGGCGCTCTCGCACGAGGTCTTCGCAGAAATAGCGGGCACGATAAGCTACACCGTGGCGGCGACGAACGTCGCGGCGGAACGGCAGCTGTCGAACACGAACGGGCTCATAAACCAGAACACCCAGCTCTACTCCGGCAACTACTACGAGTACGCGAAGACCGGCAAGACCGGCCACACCAGCGCCGCGGGCTACTGCCTGGTCTCCTCCGCGGAGAAGGACACGGTCCGGCTCATCGCCGTCGTCCTCGGCGGGCAGGCCACGCAGAACAGCTCCGGCGGCTACGACTACGGCAACTTCATCGACAGCCGCACCCTCTACAACTGGGGCTTTGAGAACTTCAGCGTCCGCGAGATCCTCAGCTCCTCCGAGCTCGTCACCGAGGTCGAGGTCGCCATGGCCGAGGACGACGGCAAGGCCACGCTCCGGCCCAACAGCGTCATCACCGCGCTCATCGCCAACGACTTCGACATCTCCGGGCTCGAGCGCGACATAGTCATCTACAGCGTCCGGGACGGCGAGACGCTCGAGGCGCCCATCGCCGCGGGCACCGTGCTCGGCGAGATCACCCTCAGCCTCGACGGCGAAGTCTACGGCAGCACCCAGCTCATCGCGGGCAGCGCGGTGGAGCTCTCCAAGCTGCAGTACATGAAAAACCAGGTCGCGAACGTCCTGGGCATGACCTGGGTGAAGATCGTCATCGTGGCCCTGGCCCTGGCCCTTGTGAGCTACATCGCCCTTGTCATCCGCTACAGGGTGCTGCACAAGCGCCACATGCGCGAGCTGCGCCGCGCGAGGCTCGAGCGCCAGCGCCGTATGGAGGCCGAAAACGCCACCCGGGTCTTCAGCGAGCAGCCGCCGGCCCAGGCCCCGAGGCAGCGCGAGACGGTCACAGCCGCTGCGCCGCGGCCGCGCCAGCCCCAACAGCCGCAGCAGCCGCGCCGGCAGCCCCAGCCGCCTCAACCCCAGGCCCAGGCGGACGAGGAAAAGCTCAAAGCGCAGGAAAAGGCGCGCCGGGACTACTTTGAGGAGTTCTTCAAGAACAAGGATTGAACACGAGCCCTGTCCCCTTCGGGATGGGGCTTTGTTTTGAACTGCGCTGAAAGGAGCGACGCTATGACTGACCTTGAACTCATCCGCCTCTGCGAAGGGGCGGACTGCTGGCACACGCGCGGCGTGCCGGAGCTGGGCCTGCACCCGCTCATGATGTCCGACGGGCCGCACGGCCTGCGCAAGCAGGAGCGCGCGGGCGACATGCTGGGCATGAACCGCTCCAAGCCCGCCGTCTGTTTCCCTGCGGCGGTGCTCACGGCCTGCGGCTGGGACTTGGAGCTCCTGCGCGAGATAGGCGCCGCCATAGCCCGCGAGGCGCTGTCAGAGGGCGTCGGCCTCGTGCTCGGGCCCGGCGCGAACATCAAGCGCAGCCCGCTCTGCGGGCGGAACTTCGAGTATTTCTCCGAGGACCCGCTGCTCACGGGCCGGCTGGCCGCCGCCTTCATCGAGGGCCTGCAGGCCGAGGGCGCGGGCGCCTGCCTCAAGCACTTCGCCTGCAACAACCAGGAATACAAGCGCTTCTCCTCGGACAGCCGCGTGGACGAGCGGACGCTGAGGGAGATCTACCTGCGCGGCTTCGAGCTGGCCGTGAGGGCCGCAAAGCCCGCCGCCCTCATGTGCGCCTACAACAGCGTAAACGGCGAGCACTGCTCGGACAACCGCCGGCTGCTGACGGACATCCTGCGCGGCGGCTGGGGCTTTGAGGGCGCGGTCATAAGCGACTGGGGCGCGGGGAACGACAGGCTGCGCGGCATCAAGGCCGGCTGCGACCTGCTCATGCCCGGCGGCTCGGGCTATATGGAGGCGGACTGTCTTCGAGCCATGGACAGGGGCGAGCTCAGCCGCGAGGAGCTGGAGCTCTGCGCCGGGCGCGTGGAGCGCCTTGCGCGAAAGTACGCCGCGGCGGCCTCGGCGGGCCGCGCCTGCGACTACGCCCGGGACCACGAGCTCGCCCGCCTGGCGGCGGAGCGCTGCGCCGTGCTGCTCAAGAACGAGGGCGGCATCCTGCCGGTAAAGGACCGGGCCGGGACGGTGTTCATAGGCGACATGGCGGCGCATCCGCGCTATCAGGGCGCGGGCAGCAGCCATATAAACCCGAAAAAGCTCACGAGCGCGGCGGGCTGCTGCCCCGACATAAAGTGGGTGCAGGGCTGCCTCGCAGACGGCGGCACCACGGGCGAGCTCATCGCGGCGGCCGAGCGCGCGGCGCGGTCGGCAAAGACGGCGGTGGTGTTCGCGGGCCTGCCGGCGCAGTACGAGTCTGAGGGCTTTGACCGCGCGGACATGTCCATGCCCGAAGGACACATCCGGCTCATCGAGGCCGTGGCGGCGGCGAACCCGGACACCGTGGTCGTGCTCTCCTGCGGCGGGGCCGTGGAGTGCCCCTGGGCGGACAGGGTGCGCGGCATACTCTACATGGGCCTGCCGGGCGAGGCGGGCGGCGAGGCCATTGAGCGGCTGCTCTTCGGCGCGGCGAACCCCTCCGGCAAGCTGGCGGAGAGCTGGCCGATGCGGTATTCGGACAGCGCCGTCTCGGAGCACTACGGCGAGCGCGACCCGCTCTACCGCGAGGGCCTCTACGTCGGCTACCGCTGGTATTCGAGCGCCGGGATACCGGTGCGCTTCGCCTTCGGCCACGGGCTGAGCTACACGGAGTTTGAGTATTCGGACATGGCCGTCGGGGACGGCGCGGTCAGCTTCACGCTGACGAACGCCGGCAAATGCGCCGGCGCGGAGGTCTCGCAGCTGTATTTCGTCCCGCCCGAGGGCGCGTACTACCGGCCGCGCCTGAACCTCTGCGGCTTTGCGCGGACGTATCTGGAGCCGGGCGAGAGCCGCCGGGTGAGGCTGGATATCGCAAAGGAGAGCCTGGAGGTCTGGACCCCGGCGGGCTGGCGCACGCCGGGCGGGGAATACCGGCTGCTGCTGGGTTCTGGCAGCGCGGATATCCGGCTCGAGGCGGCGCTGACGCTGCCGGAGACGGAACTGCCCGAGCCGCCGGAGACGCCGGGCTGGTACTTCGCGCCCCAGGGCAAGCCGAGCACGGCGGATTTTGAGCGGCTGCTGGGCCGGCGCCTCGCGCCCCGGCCCGTCCGGAAGGGCACATACACGATGGAGAGCACGCTCACGGACCTCTGCTGCAGCTGCCGCTCGGCCCGGCTGCTGAAGCTGGCGCTCGAGCAGGTGCTCGTCAGGGCCGGCGGCGGCGACAAGTCCTCGCCGGAGTACAAAATGATGCTCTCCTCGGCGGCGGACGCCTCGCTGAGCGCCATGCAGATAAACGGCGGCATACGCGGGCCCTGGCTCGGCGCGCTGCTGGAGCTGGCCAACGGCAGATACAAAAACTGCCTCGGGCTGCTGGCCCGGGGCCTCAGGAAGGCGGTGAAGGGATGAACCTGCCCTTTATTGACAAAGTGGAGGAGCTGGCGGCCACGGCCTCGAACATGTACCGGCTGGGCTGGCACGAGCGCAACGGCGGGAACATCAGCCTGCTGCTGGACGCGCCCGAGACGGAGGGCCTGGCCCATGCCGAGGTGAAGCGCGCCTTCGACACGGGCTTTGACGCCTCGGCGCTCGCGGGCAGGTACCTGCTCGTCACGGGCACGGGCAAGTACTTCAAGAACCTCGAAAAGTACCCGGAGCGCGACCTGGGCCTCATCCGCATCAGCGCGGACGGGAGCAAGGCGGAGCTCATCTGGGGCTACTCTGACGGCGGGAAGTGCACCTCCGAGCTGCCGAGCCACCTCATGGGCCACATCTCGCGGCTCGCCGTGGACGGGGAAAACCGCGTCGTCATGCACAGCCACCCGACGAACCTCATCGCCATGACCTGCGTACACGAGCTGGACTCGCGCGAGTTCACGCGCACGCTCTGGCGCATGAACAACGAGTGCATCATGGTGCTGCCGGACGGGGTGAACGTCCTGCCCTGGCAGCTGTGCGGCACGGCGGAGATAGGCGTCGAGACGGCGCGGGAATTCAAGACGGCGCGGCTCGTCGTCTGGGCCCACCACGGCATCTACGGCTGCGGGGCCACGCTGGACGACGCCTTCGGCCTCATCGAGAGCGCGGAGAAGGCGGCGGAGATCTACCTCAAGATCGCCCACCTGCCCATCAAGGGCCTCATCGAGGACGAGCAGCTGAAAAAACAGGCCCGTCACCTGGGCCTGTGCGTGAGAAGCGGCTATTTGGATTGACGCCGGCCAAAGACGGCCGTGACCCTGGCCCCGTTCGGGACGTTTTCGATGCAGAGCCGGCCGTTGTGCCGGCGGCAGAGTATATCGCAGATATTCAGGCCCAGGCCGAGATGGCCGGAGCCGCTGCCCTCGCCCTTGTAAAAAGGGGCGGGGGCTTTTTCCAGCCCCTCCTTCGTGAAGCCGCCGCCGTCGTCCGTGACGGATACGCTCAAGCCTTCCGCCCCGGCTCGCAGCTCTATCTCCACCCGGGCGCGCGCATACCTCGCGCTGTTCGAGAGGATGTTGCCGCAGACCTGCATGACCACCTCGCTGTCCACGTCCGCCTCGCCCTCGCCGCAGACGAGCTCCACCCCGCGCCCGGCGAGCAGTATCTCCGCCGTCTCGCGCAGGGCCGCGGCCAGCTCGCCGAGCGGCACGCGCACGCGCCGCACCTCCAGGTCCTCCATGCGCTGCAGGCTGGACATGGCGTCGGCATAACGCACAAGGCGTTCGATATGCGTCTGCATGACCCTTACGTCCGCCGCGGCCTCGCTGTCCGGCGGCAGCCCGGCCCCGAGCAGGCAGGCGCGCCCGCGCAGGACGGTCAGCGGCGTGCGCAGGTCGTGGGCGAAGGCGGCGTTGAGGCGGCGGCGCTCCTCCATCTGCGCCCAGTGCTCGCGGTTGAGCATGAGCAGCGCGGCGCGCATCTTCTCGAAGGAGGCGCAAAGCCGGCCCAGCTCGTTGCCGCAGGGCGTCTCCACCGTGAAATCCAGGTCGTTTTCCGCTATTTTCTGCGAGGCGGCGTCGAGCAGCTCGATGGGCCGCTTGAGCTTCCGGCGGTAAAAAATGACGGCGCACAGGACGATGGCGCCGAGGTAGGAGAGGGGTATCGCCAGGGCCTGCAGGGCCCTCAGGACGTTGTCGAGGGCCTCGTCTTCAGGGCTGTACTCCATATGCCCGTCCCCGGCGCCAGGGATCTCCTCGGCCAGGGCGCTGTATTTGTTGTAGAGCTCTATCCGCACTTCGTCCATCCAGTTTATAGCAACGGCGCAGACGACGGTGGCGGCGACGGCGGTGACGACCATGTAGAGGACGAAGGAGACGCGCAGGGGCGCGTCGCGGAGCCTGTGCCTGCGCCCGGCGGCCGCCGTTTTCACCTTGCCCATCGGTAGCCCACCCCCCACACGGTCTCGATGTACTGCCGCGGGCAGCCCGCGGCGGCAAATTTCGCGCGGATGCGGCGCACATGCTCGGAGATGACGGCGGAGTCGCCCTCGCCGTCTATGCCCCAGACGCACTCGTAGATGCGCTCGCGGTCAAAGACCATGCCCGGGTTTTGGGAGAGGAACTCGACGATGTCGAATTCCCTGCGCACGAGCCCCAGCTCGCGCCCGGCCCAGCTGGCCCTGCGCTCGGAGTAGTTTATGACGAGCTCGCCCTCGAAGCGCAGCTCGGCGGCGGTACCGTGGCGGCGCTCGCGCCGCAGGTGGGCGTCCACGCGCGCGGCGAGTTCTTCAAGGGAGAAGGGCTTCACGACGTAGTCGTCGCCGCCCGCGGCGAAGCCCTGCAGCTTGTCCGAGTCCTCCACCCTCGCGGTGAGGAAGATGATGGGGCAGGCGACGTGACTGCGGATGCGGCGGCAGACCTCCAGGCCGTCGAGGCCCGGCATGTTCACGTCGAGCAGGATGAGGTCCGGCCCGCGCGCGGCCTGGCGCACGGCCTCCTCGCCGCTGCCGGCGCGCAGGATGTCATAGCCCCGCGCGGCGAACAGGCGGGCCAGGGTCTCGACTATGTCCGGCTCATCGTCGGCGATGAGCAGCTTATCCGGCATCCTTGTCCTCCTCCTTTTTGAGCCGCTCCTCGTGCCGGCGGCAGATGCGGCGGTAGGCCAGCAGGCCCGCGCCGCTTATGAGGAGCGTGGCGCCGAGGGCAATGCCGGCGAAGACATAGTTCTGCACGCCCAGGGCGCTGCCGCCTATCGTCGAGGTGACGATGGACGGTATCCTCGCCACCGAGGTGATGAGCAGCCAGGTCCAGGCGCTCATGCCCGTGAGCGGCGCAAAATAGCCGAGCAGGTCCTTGGGCGTGCCCGGGATGAGGATGAGCAGGAACATGAGCGTGTTGCGCCGGCGCTCGTCGCGCAAAAAGCGCAGGGACTCTATCTTCTCGCGCGGGAAGAAGATCTCCACCGCCCGCACGCCGAAGCGCTTCACGAAGAAAAACACCGCCATGCTGCCGATGATCGTCCCGCCCAGGCAGAGCAGCGTGCCCTCTACGGCGCCGAAGGCGTAGCCCGCGCCCAGCTCCATGGGCTCGCCGGGGATGATCGCCACGAAGACCTGCAGCAGCTGCATGCCCAGGAACCACACCCGGCTCATCACCCCGCCCGAATCCACCCAGGCGCGGAAGCGCTCGGGCTCGGAGACGAAACGCAGCATGGGCCGGCCCACGAACCAGGCCACAGCCAGGGTCAGCAGTATGAACACGGCGATGGAGGCGGCGGCTATATACTTTTTGGCGCGGTCGGAGAGCTCCGGCCTCTGGTGTGCGGACATACGCGGCTCCTTTTGTTCATCTCCGGCAAGAAATGTACCGCCGGGAAATCAACTTTTCATCTATTCGCATGAAAATTTAGCACAGCAGCGAAAAAAACCTTGTAATTTAAGGAACACGGTGTTATCATTCTTGGTATTATCGCGGATAATATCCCTGCGAGAGAGTTAAAGATGCTAAGAGGAGGAACCAGAAATGAAGCTCAGGATCTCAGACCGTATGCAGAAGCCCGATTTTCAGGGCGAATTCACCTCGGCCATACTCAAGGCCGCCGCGTCGCCGGACGTAATATCCTTTGCCGGCGGGCTGCCGAACCCCGACTCCTTTCCTGTAAAGGAGATGGAAGCCGCGGTCACCAAGGTCCTTGAGCGGGACGGCGTGCGCGCCCTGCAGTACAGCAACACCGAGGGCTATATGCCGCTGCGCAAGTTCATCTCCGACAGATACAAGAGCCAGGGCGTGGACTTCGCGCCGGAGAACATCATCATAACGAACGGCTCGCAGCAGGCGCTGGACATGGTCGCGGCGACGCTGATAAACCCGGGCGACAAGGTCGCCGTCGAGAAGCCGAGCTACCTGGCCGCGCTGCAGACCTTCCATCTGTACGACCCGAAGATAGTCTCCGTCAGCCTGAACGAGGACGGCATCGACTGCGACGAGCTGGAGAAGACGCTCAAGGAGCACGACCCGAAGTTCATCTATGTGATACCGAACTTCCAGAACCCGACGGGCCTGACCTACACCCAGGCGGTGCGCGAGCGCGCGGCAGAGATACTCAAGGCCGCGGGCACCCCGGTCATTGAGGACAACCCCTACGGCGAGCTGCGCTTCCACGGCGAGGGCGGCAGCAGCTTTGCGGCCCTGCTGGGCGAGCAGTGCGCGGCCATGGGCACCTTCTCGAAGATCGTCGCGCCCGGCATGCGCATAGGCTGGATAGCCTGCAAGCAGCCCGAGCTCTACGCCAAGCTGCTGGCCTTCAAGTCCACGATGGACCTGCACACGAACATCTTCGGCCAGATGGTGCTGGCGGAGTACCTGCTGGACAACGACCTCGACGCGCAGATCGAGAAGATAAAGGTCATGTACCGCGAGAAGGCGGAGAAGATGATGGCCTGCATGGCGGAGGACTTCCCCGCGGACGTGAGCTACACCAAGCCCGAGGGCGGCATGTTCATCTGGGCGACGATGCCGGAGGGGCTCAAGGCCGTGGACGTCATGACCGCCGCCGCCAAGAAGGGCGTGGCCGTCTGCCCCGGCGACCCCTTCTACGAGGAGGACAGGGACGTGCGCACCATGCGCATCAACTACTCCAACAGCTCCGACGAGGCCATAGAAAAGGGCATCAAGATCCTCGGCGACACGCTCAAGGAGCTGCTCGCGAAGTAAGTAGAATATAGCATAATAAACCCGCCCGTGGAAGACAAATTTCCACGGGCGGGCTTTTTTCCGTCTCCGGCCCTGCGGCGGCCTCAGCCGCCGAAGATGTCGTTTATATCGAGGTCTTCAAAACCCGGCGCCCAGCTGGTCTCGGCGTTCTCGGCCCAGCCCATCTGCTGGCTGTCGTAGAGGTTCGCGGCCGCCACGGCCCTTATCGTGTAGGGCGTGCCGGCGGAGTCGAAGCGCATGACCCTGTCCTCGGCCCGCAGGGGCTCCCTGAGGATGATGTGGTAGCCGAAGGGGCTCTCGACTATCTCCGACATCTGGCCCGGCTCCAGGGCCGCCGCGGCGGTCTCAAAGGCCTCCACCATCTCGCCGGAGCTGAAGCAGTAGCCGTCCGGGAAGGCGGCCAGGCCCGTGTCCTCGCTGTTTTCCTGCATGAGCGCGTCGAAGGCCTCTTCCAGCTCCTCGCCGCTCTTGCCCTCGAGCTGGGCGTAGATGGCCTCGGCCTGCTCCAGCTTTTCGGCCTTGGCCGCGTCGTCCAGCGGCTCGCCCTCGGCGTCCGTCGTCTGGATGAGTATGTGCTTTGCCGTCATGAAGCCGTATTCCTCGGCGAAGTCCTGGACCTGCTGCTCCGTCAGCTTCTCGCCCGAGCTGCCGTAGAGCGTGGTGAAGGCGCGGGAATACAGCGCCGCCATGCGGTTTATGAAGTCATAGAGCTCGGGGCTGACGTAGGTCTCGGCCAGGATGTCGAAAAACTCCTCCTGCGTGCCGTCCTCGCCCGCGACGGAGCTGATGTCGCTCTCGAGCAGGGCCTGGAGCGAGGCCTCGTCCTCCTCGGTGAGCCGGACGCCCTCCTTTTCGGCGTTGACCTCGAGGGCGTGGTACTGGACGCAGTAGCCCTTGGCCGCGTCGATGAGCAGCTCGCCCACCGTCATGCCGGCGTCGTAGGCGCTGGGCGCGTTGAGGTCGGTGATCTCGCCGTTTTCGGAGCAGTAGTCGTTGTAGCAGGTGTAGAGCCAGTAGAAGAACTCGGCCCAGTCGGCCTCGGCGCCGTCCACGGTCAGCACGACGGCGTCGGGCTCGTACTTGGCCCTGGCGGCGTCCCAGTCCAGGCCCTCCTCCACGGCTTCCTGCGAGCCGCAGCCGGACATGAGCCCGAGCGCCAGCGCAAGGCATATCAGCACAGATATGAGTCTTTTCATCTTATCCTCCTTGAGTTTCCTGAGAATATTTGTCCGTCGAGGCCCAGGCGGCGGCAAAGCGCGAGGCCTCGTCCAGCACCCTGGCCTTGGGCGGCAGCTTGAGCGATATCCTGGGCACCGAGCCCGCCTCCACGCGGAGCCTGCCCTTGAACTCGGGCCTGGCGTAGAGCTCGGAGACGCGGCGCATGTCGAAGGACTGCAGCGTGAAGCGCAGCGCGCCGGACTTCTGCGAGATGTCTGTTATGCCGGCCCGGCCGGCCTCGCCCCTGAGCAGCGCCACGCGCACCAGCGCAGTGACGGCGTCCGGCGGCTCGCCGAAGCGGTCTATGAGCTCGTCGAGCACGTCGTCCGCGTCCGCCTCGCTCCTGATGAGCGCTATGCGGCGGTAGAGGTCCATCCTCTGCTCCGAGGAGGCCACATAGCTCTCCGGTATGTTCGCCGTGACGGCGAGGTCGGCCGTGGAGCTCGCGCGGTTTACGGGCTTTTCGCCCTTTTCCTCGAGCACGGCCTCCTCCAGCAGCTTGAGGTACATGTCGTAGCCCACGTCTATGAGGTGGCCGGACTGTTCCGCGCCCAGGAGGTTGCCCGCGCCGCGTATCTCGAGGTCGCGCATGGCGATGCGGAAGCCCGAGTTGAACTCGGCGAATTCGCGTATGGCCTCGAGCCTTTTCTCGGCTATCTCGGTGAGCACCTTGTCCCGCTTGAAGGTCAGGTAGGCGCTGGCCCTTCTGGCGGAGCGGCCCACGCGGCCGCGGATCTGGTGCAGCTGGGCCAGGCCCAGCTTGTCGGCGTCCTCTATGATGAGCGTGTTGACGTTCGGTATGTCTATGCCCGTCTCGATTATTGTCGTGCAGACCAGCACCTGGACCCTGCCCTCGACCATGTCCTCCATGACGCGCGAGAGCTGTTCCTCGTCCATCTTGCCGTGGGCCACGGCGACGGAGGCGCCGTCGAGCAGCTCGGATATTTTGAGCGCCGTGCGCTCTATGTTGTCGACCCTGTTGTGCAGGTAGTAGACCTGCCCGCCGCGCATGAGCTCGCGGCGCATGGCCTCGGCCAGGGCGCCCCAGTCGTGCTCCATGACGAAGGTCTGCACGGGCAGGCGGTCCTGCGGCGGCTCCTCTATCGTGGACATGTCCCTGATGCCGGCCAGGGCCATGTTCAGCGTGCGCGGTATAGGCGTGGCCGAGAGGGTCAGCACGTCCACCTGACGGGATATCTCCTTTATATGTTCCTTGTGCGAGACGCCGAAGCGCTGCTCCTCGTCCACGATGAGCAGGCCCAGCTTCTTGAACTCTATGTCCTTCTGCAGCAGCCTGTGCGTGCCGATGACGAGGTCGCACTTGCCGCTCTTGAGGTTTTTGAGCGTCTCCTTCACCTGCGCGGGCGTCCGGAAACGGCTGAGCACCTCTATGTCCACGGGGTAGCCGAAAAAACGCTGCATCGCCGTCTGGTAGTGCTGCTGGGCCAGCACCGTCGTCGGCACGAGTATCGCCGCCTGGCAGCCGTCGAGGATGCACTTCATCACGGCGCGCAGGGCCACCTCGGTCTTGCCGTAGCCCACGTCGCCGCAGAGCAGCCTGTCCATGGGCACGGGCTTTTCCATGTCCCTTTTTATCTCCTCCACGCATCGGAGCTGGTCTTCGGTCTCCTCGTAGCCGAAGCGCTCCTCGAACTCCTGCTGCCAGGCGGAGTCCGGCGCGAAGGCGTGGCCCTCGGTGCGCGCGCGCTCGGCGTAGAGCTGGATGAGGCCCTTTGCCAGCTGCTTTGCCGCCGCCTTGGCCCGGGACTTCGTGCGCTGCCACTCCGCCCCGCCCAGCTTCGAGAGCCGCACGGGCGCGTCCTCGCCCGCCCCGACGTACTTCGTCACGAGGTCGAGCTGGGTCGCCGGGACGTAGAGGCTGTCCGTGCCGGCGTAGCTGATCTTCATGTAGTCCTTCTCGGCCCCGTCCACGGGTATGCGCACGACGCCCGCAAAGCGGCCTATGCCGTGCTGCTCGTGGACTACGAGGTCGCCGACGGCCAGGTCGGCGCAGGAGCCTATCTTCTCGCCCACGGCCTTTTTGCGGCGCTTCTGCCGGCGCAGGCCGGCCGCCATGAGCTGGGTGTCCGTGAGTATGGCCAGCTTCAGCGTGGGGTACTCTATGCCCGCCGACAGGCCGCCCGTCGTGACTATGCACTCGCGCGGCTCGGGCAGGCGCTTGAGGTTTTCCGCGAGCATGGCCCCGCCCGATTCGCGGAACATGCCCGTCAGTATATTGGACCTTCTCGAGTCGCCCGCCAGCACCAGGACGCCGCAGCCGGCCTCGCGGTAATGAGCCAGATCCTCCTTCGCCTGCTCGGCGCTGCCGCCGTAGGAGGGCAGCTGCTTGGCCTGGACCTGCACCACGCTGCCCGGCTCGAGCGGATAGCGCCCCGCCGTGAAGGCGTCGGCAAAATAGACGCAGTGCCCCGCCAGCCTCTGCCAGACGTACTGCTCGGAGACGTGGAAGGCCTCGGCCTTCGCCTGCATGCGGCCGGAGGAATTGAGCGCGGCGACGTCCTCCTGCAGGCTCTTTATGTATTCCCGGGCCCGTTCCGTGAAGCGGCCCGGCTGTTCGCAGACTATCACGGCCCGAGCCGGCAGGTAATCCGCGGCGCAGGCCGGCTCGCCGTAGATGAGCTCGGCGTATTTGTCCGCGGCGCGCAGTTCCGCGCCGTTTTCCAGGCGCTCTGCGTCCTCGCGGAGCGTTTCGGTCAGGCGCGCCGGGGCGCCGCCCCTCTTTTCATACCTCGCGGCCAGCTTCCTGAGGCTCTCCGCCAGGGCACCGGCCCCGCCCCTGCAGAGCCCGGGCAGGGTCTCGGCCGCGGGCAGGACGCTGCAGCGCTCCAGCGCCTCCGTCCGCCGCTGGCTGAGTATGTCGAAATGGGCCATGGAGTCTATCTCATCGCCCCAGAACTCTATCCTCACCGGCTGGCTGTGGGCCGGGGTGTAAAAATCCAGTATGCCGCCCCTGCGCGAGAACTGGCCCGGACCCTCCACCTGGGCGGAGCGGGAATAGCCGCAGCGCAGCAGCGCGTCCTCCAGATCCTCGGGCGCCAGCCGGGCGTCCATGCCTATGTCGAAGGCGCAGCGCTCGAAGGCCGCGAGGGGCATGGCCCTCTGGAACAGGCCGCGGGCGGTGACGATGACTATACCCTCTCCCCTCTGCAGCTGCCTGAGCGCGCCCAGGCGGCCCTGCTCGAGCTGCCTCGAGGCCGCGTCGGCCTGGATGAAGACGTAATCCCTGCCCGTGAGCAGCGCGGCCCTCTCGCCCGTGAAGGCGTATATGTCCGCGGCGAGCGCCTCCGACGAGGCCTCGTCGGGCGAGAGCACGACGAGCGGGGCCTGCGCCGCCGTCCACAGGGCAGCGCAGAGATGGGCCCTGTGCACCGCCGAGAGCCCCGTTACGAGCGCAGCAGAGCCGCCGCTCTCCGAAGGAAGGGGGAGGGCGGCCGCTTCGGGTATTTTCAAAAAGGCCTCAGCCAGGAGCTTTCTTTCCATGATTCTGCTATTATAGCAAAGCCGCCTGTCAAATTCAATAAAAACAGGCCCCTTGTTCCGGTCAAGTTTTCCGGCGCGAAGAAAAAAATGTGGCTGTTGTTATAGACAAAAGCTAAAATTGTTATTATAATAGTAGACGTAAGCTGTGCGTCCCTTGTATAGTGAGGGGCGTTTTTTTCTGAGGGGAGAGATGAGATGGATTCGCTCAAAACGGTGTGGCAGAACGTGCTCGACGAGATATCCAAGCAGATATCCACCACGGCCTATAATACCTGGTTCGCCGACTGCGAGCCCTACAGGCTCGAGGAGGACAAGATAACCCTGCTCACAACTTCGGAGCTCAAGCAGAAGGTGCTCAACGAGAAGTTTTCGGACGTGATACACAGGGCGCTCATAGAGGTCTTCTCCAGCGACCTGAACCTGGTCATCATGACCGTCGACGACGCGAGGATGGAGGAATCCAGGCACTTTGCCGCGGACACGCCTCCGGAGATGGACGCCTACACCTTCGACAACTTCATCGTCGGCACCTCCAACGAATTCGCGCACGCGGCCTCCATCGCCGTGGCGAACAATCCCGGCAAGGTCTACAATCCCCTTTTCATCTACGGCAACTCCGGCCTGGGCAAGACCCACCTGCTCATGGCCATCTGCAACGTCATACACTGCAACGACCCGGAGCTGCGCGTGGCCTACGTCTGCGGCGACGAATTCACAAACAGGGTCATTTCCGCCATCAGGAACGGCACCATGGACGAGGTGCGCGACGAGTACAAGAACGTCGGCCTCTTCCTCATGGACGACGTGCAGTACATCGCCGGCAAGCGCAGCACGCAGGAGGAGTTCTTCAGCATCTTCAACGCCATCTACCGCACGGGCGGGCAGATCGTCATAACCGCCGACCGGCCGCCGATAGACATGTCCATCCTGGACGACAGGCTGCGCACGAGGCTGGAGGGCGGGCTCATGGCCGACGTGCAGCCGCCCGATATAGAGACCAGGTCCGCCATAATACGGAGCAAGGCCGCGCAGCTGGGCATGCAGCTCTCGCCCGAGGTGGAGAGCTACATCGCCGAAAACATCACCTCCAACGTCCGCCAGCTGGAGGGCGTCGTGAAGCGCCTGACCGCCTACAGGGAGATCCTGAACGACAACATCTCCATCGCCTCCGTAAAGCGCGCCATAAAGGACGTCATCCGGGTCGGGGCCTACATCCCCACGCCCGACGTCATCATCGAGGAGACCGCGAGGTACTTTTCCATAACCGCGGCCGATATCCGCGGGCAGCGGCGCTCGAAAAACGTCGCCAAGGCGAGGCAGGTCTCGATGTACCTCATCCGCAGCCTCACCAACCTCTCTCTCGTGGACATAGGCAGCCAGTACGAGGGCCGCAACCACTCCACCGTCCTCAACAGCATCCGCAAGATCGAAGAGCTGCTGAAGACCGACCAGGAGACCGCTGACTCGGTCAGGGACATCTCCTCCAACATAAATTCGAGGTCCTGAGTTTTGCACATCCCGTTGTGCCTTGTCGTAAATCCCCTGATGAAAGCTGTTCAAAGCGATTTTTAACAGTTTATCCCTGTTCAAAGAGGTTCACAACTGTTCAAAAGCCTGTGGACGCTTTTTTCCCGATATCACAGGGCCTTCCGGAGTTTTCAACATTTCGTTCGTACTACCGCTTCTTTCACTACATATATATCCTATCCTTCCTATCCTTCCTGATAGGTATGCGTTTTAGAGTTTTAAGGAGGACAAAATGAAATTTTCCTGTGAAAAGCATCTGCTGCAATCCGCGGTCCTGGCGGCGTCCAGGGCGGCCTCGGCCAAGAGCCCCATTTCGGCGCTGGAGGGCCTGCTCATCCAGGCCGGCTCGGGCGTGAGGGTCACGGGCTACGACCTCAAGAAGGGCATCTACATGAACATAGACGCCGAGGTGGCGCAGTCTGGCTCCGCCGTGCTCATGACGGCAAAGCTGTTTTCCGAGATGATGCGCCTGCTGCCCGACGGCATAGTCACCGTTGAGGTCGGGGAGGACAGCCGTGCGAGCGTTAAATGCGGTCAGAGCGAGTACAGCTTCATGGCCCTGCCCGCGGCGGACTATCCCGAGCTGCCGGACGTGGAAGTCTCCGAGGCCATCATGATACCGCAGAAGACGCTCAGGAGCATGATAGACGAGAGCATCTTTGCCGTCTCCACGAACGAGAGCCGGCCCGTCTACATGGGCAGCCTCTTCGAGCTCGAGGGCGGCCGGCTGACCATGGTCTCCGTGGACGGCTACAGGCTGGCCATAAGGCGCGAGGGGGTCAAGGGCGGCACGGAAGGCATGCGCTTCATCATCCCCGGCTCGGCCCTGCTGGATGTGGAGCGGCTCTGCGGCGACTCGGACGAGGAGGTGCTGCTCAACGTCGGCACGAAGCACAGCTCCTTCACCATAGGCAGCACCGTGGTCGTGTCCCGCAAGCTCGAGGGCGACTTCCTCAACTACAAGAAGTCCGTGCCGGAGAATTTCAGGCACGTCGTCAGCGTCCTGCGCGAGGACATGCTCGGCGCGACGGACAGGGTCTCTCTGGTCGTGGACGAGAAGATGAAAAGCCCCGTGCGCCTCATCTTCGGCGACGGGCGCATCGACTTCATCTGCACCACGCCGCTCGGCAAGGCGGGCGACATCTGCCCCTGCGACGGGGACGGCGGCGAGACCGAGATCGGCTTCAACGACCGCTACCTGCGCGACGCGCTCAGGTCAGCCCCGGCGAAGGAGCTCTGCGTCTGCATAAACACCGGATCCTCGCCCTGCGTCATAAAGGCCGCCGACGGCGGGGACGGCTTTGTCTACATGATCCTGCCCGTCAGGCTCAAGGCCGGGGAGTGACGATGCAGAGCGTAGAGATAAACACCGAATTCATAAAGCTCGACGCGCTTTTGAAGTTTGCGGGACTGTGCGAGACGGGCGGCGAGGCCAAGCTCTGCGTGGAAGAGGGGCTCGTCAAGGTAAACGGCGAGACCTGCCTGCAGAGGGGCAGGAAGCTCAGGCCCGGCGACGTGGTAGAGCTGGACGGCGAAGCCGTAGAGGTCGCGGGCGCATGAGGGTAGTCCGCATAGCCCTCTCGGGCTTCCGCAACTACGAGTGGGAGAGCTTCAGCTTCGACCCCGGCACTAACGTCATACGCGGCAAAAACGGCCAGGGCAAGACCAACCTGCTCGAAGCCGTGTTCATGCTGACGGGCGGGAAGAGTTTCAGGACGCGCTTTGACAAGGAGCTCGTGGGCTTCGGCTTTTCCGGCGCGGAGATACTGGCCGAGGTCGAGGCCGCGGGCCGGGAACAGACCGTGAAGCTCACGATGGCCCCGGGCCAGAGGAAGCAGATAACCGTAAACTCCGTCAAAAAGAGCGCCGCGGAGCTTGCGGGCACGATGACTGCCGTGCTGTTCTGCCCGGACGACCTGGCGCTGGTGCGCGAGGGCGCGGCGGTGCGGCGCAGGCTCATGGATACGGCCATCGCCCAGCTCAGGCCGGGCTACGCCGCCCTCCTGGCGGACTACAACCGGCTCTATGAGCAAAAGAGCGCCATCCTGCGCGACTGGCGCGAAAAGCCCAGCCTGCTCGACACGCTGGACGACTTTTCCGAGCGCATGTGCCGCCTGACCGCCAGGCTCACGCGCTACCGCGCGGCCTTCTCGCAGAGGCTGGCCGAGGCCGCGGCGCCCATCAACCGCGAATTTTCCGGCGGCGCGGACGAGCTGACCATGGCCTACAGGCCGGTCTCGAGCATAGAGGACCCCTTCGCCTCGGAGCGGGACATCTACTACGCCGTCTGCGACCACCAGGAGAAGCACCGCGAGGCCGAGCTGGCCTCGGGCCAGTGCCTGACAGGCGCGCACAAGGACGACCTGGAGCTCGCGATAAACGGCCGCAGCGCCCGGAGCTTCGCGTCCCAGGGCCAGGCGAGGACGGCGGCGCTCTCCGTAAAGCTGGCCGAGCGGGAGATCTTCCTGGCCGAGACGGGCGAATACCCCGTGCTGCTGCTCGACGACGTGCTCTCGGAGCTGGACGCGGAGCGGCAGGAGTTCGTACTCAACCGCATAGGCGGCGGCCAGACGCTCATCACCTGCTGCGAGGACGACGGCATCGCCAGAAGGACCGGCGGCAAGGTCATGACCGTCTCGAAAGGCAGGCTCGTATGATCTACATGAACATAGGCGGCGGCAATGTCATAAGGCGCAGCTCCATCGTCGCCGTCTGCGATATCGACAACACAACCTGCTCGCGCGCAACGCGCGGGCTGCTCGCCGCCTCGGAAAAAAACGGCGAGGTAATAAACGCCGCGGAGGACCTGCCCAGGTCCTTCATCCTGTGCGAGGAAGGCGGGAAACGCCGGGTTTGGCTCTCGTCGCTCTCGCCCGCGGCACTATCCAGAAGATAAGGGGAAGCTATATGTCCGACATAAGCGAAAAGATCACTCAGGAATACGACGCGAGCCAAATACAGGTGCTCGAGGGCCTGGAGGCCGTGAGGCTCAGGCCCGGCATGTATATAGGCTCGACCTCCTCCTCCGGCCTGCACCACCTCGTGTATGAGATCGTCGACAACGCCATAGACGAGTCCCTGGCGGGCTACTGCGACAATATCGAGGTCGTCATAGAGCCGGGAGACGTCATCTGCGTCTCGGACAACGGCCGCGGCATACCGGTGGATATCCAGGAGCAGACGGGCAAGCCCGCGCTCGAGGTCGTCTACACGGTGCTGCACGCCGGCGGCAAGTTCGGCGGCGGCGGCTACAAGGTCTCCGGCGGCCTGCACGGCGTCGGCGCCTCCGTCGTCAACGCCCTCTCCGACTGGCTCGAGGTCAGCGTCCACAAGAACGGGAAGATCTATCAGATGAAGTTCTCCCGCGGCGAGATCACCCAGCCCATGACCGTCGTCGGCGACACGGACAGGACGGGCACCGTGGTCAGGTTCCACCCCGACCCGGAGATGTTCGACGACACTGTGTACGACTACGACACCCTGCACACGAGGATGCGCGAGCAGGCCTTCCTGAACGCGGGCCTGCGCATCAGCACCGAGGACAGGCGCGAGGGCCGGCAGCAGAAGGACGTCATGCACTACGCCGGCGGCATCCGCGAGTTCGTGGGCTATATAAACCGCAACAAGAACGCCCTGCACGAGGACGTCATCTACATGTCCGGCGCGCGCGAGGACTCCGAGTGCGAGATAGCCATGCAGTACAACGACGGCTATAACGAGATACTGGTCTCCTTTGCCAACAACATCCACACGCCCGAGGGCGGCATGCACGAGACGGGCTTCAAGGCCGCGCTGACGCGGGTGCTGAACGCCTACGGCAAGAAGACGAACATCCTCAAGGAGGGCGAGAGCGTCTCCGGCGACGACTGCCGCGAGGGCCTGACGGCCATCATCTCCGTGAAGCTGACGAACCCGCAGTTCGAGGGCCAGACGAAGGCGAAGCTGGGCAACTCCGACATGCGCACGCTGGTGGACAGCGTGGTGTCCGACAAGCTGGAGCAGTTTTTGGAGGAGAACCCGGCGGTGGGCCGGACGATCCTGGACAAGGCGCTGACCGCCTCCAAGGCGCGCGAGGCCGCGAGAAAGGCGCGCGAAAATGTCCGCCGCAAGAACGCGCTGGAGGGCTCCACCCTCCCCGGCAAGCTGCGCGACTGCAACGAGCGCGACCCGGCGCTGACCGAGCTCTACATCGTCGAGGGCGACTCGGCAGGCGGCTCCGCCACCAGCGGGCGCGACAGCCGCTTCCAGGCCATACTCCCGCTCTGGGGCAAGATGCTCAACGTCGAGAAGGTCCGCGAGGAGAAGGTCTATGGCAACGACAAACTGAACCCTGTCATAACTGCGCTGGGCGCGGGACTGGGCGAGGACTTCGACCTCTCGAAGCTGCGGTATCACAAGATAATCATCATGGCGGATGCGGACGTGGACGGCAGCCACATCAGGACGCTGCTTCTGACCTTCTTCTTCCGCTACATGCGCCCGCTCATAGAGCACGGCTATGTGTACGCGGCGGTGCCGCCGCTCTTCAAGCTGACGCGCGGCAAGACGGTGCGCGTGGCCTACGACGAGAAAGAGCGCGACCGCGTCAGCGCCGAGCTGCGCGGCGACAACCCGAACGCAAAGGTGGACATCAGCCGCTTCAAGGGCCTCGGCGAGATGGACGCCCACGAGCTCTGGGAGACCACCATGGACCCCGAGCGCCGCACCCTGAAACGCATAGAACTCGACGACGCCGTAAAAGCCGACGAGATCTTCACCATCCTCATGGGCGAAAAGGTCGAGCCGAGAAAGGAATATATCGAGAAGAACGCACAGTATGTCGTGAATCTGGATATATGAGCGGCAATAGGAAAGAACTTCGATTAAAAAGCTTCAGTTATTCCGAAACAGCGGCATATTTCATCACTATCTGCTGCCGGAACGGTGAACACCTGCTCGCCGAAATAGAGGCGAAAGCTTCACGGGATTGCCGACCCCTACGGCTTTCAGCGAGACGGACCGGAAGCGTTCTAATGAACGGATACCGGCATTTGTGTCATATTTGAAACGTTCGACGAACCGCGAAAGCGGAATTGAAATATGGCAGAGAGGGTATTACGACCATGTGATACGCGATCACCTGGACTATTGCAGGATATGGGATTATATCAATAACAATCCATACAGATGGTATGAGGACAAATACTACACCTAAGGTGGTAACACAATGGCAAAGGATTACAAACCCGAGGACATAATGTTCCCTGAACAGAGGATCGTCACGAGCGAGATCGTGAACGAGATGAAAGAGAGCTACATGAGCTACGCCATGAGCGTCATCGTGGGCAGGGCGCTGCCGGACGTGAGGGACGGGCTCAAGCCCGTGCACCGGCGCATACTCTACACGATGTACGAGGGCGGGCTCACCTCGGACAAGGCGTTCAAAAAATGCGCCACCGCCGTCGGCGACGTGCTGGGCCACTACCACCCGCACGGCGACGGCTCCGTTTACGACGCGCTGGTGCGGCTCGCGCAGGACTTCTCCATGCGCTATCCGCTCATCGACGGCCACGGCAACTTCGGCTCCGTGGACGGCGACCCTCCCGCGGCTTACCGTTACACCGAGGCCCGCATGGCCAAGATCTCCGACGAGATGCTCCGCGATATCGACAAGGACACCGTGGACTGGGACCCCAACTTCGACGAGAGCCGCAAGGAGCCCCGCGTGCTCCCCGCGCGCTTCCCCAACCTCCTGGTCAACGGCTCGAGCGGCATCGCCGTCGGCATGGCCACGAATATCCCGCCCCACAACCTCACCGAGGTCATAAACGCCTGCATCTGCGTGCTTGAAAACCCCGAGGCCGGGCTCTCCGACCTCATGGAGCACGTCAAGGGCCCCGACTTCCCCACGAAGGGCATCATCATGGGCCGCAGCGGCATCCGCGCCGCCTACGCCACCGGCAGGGGCAAGATCGTCGTCCGCGCCCGCACCGAGATCGAGGAATACGGCCACGAGCGCTACCGCATCATCGTCACCGAGCTGCCCTACCAGGTCAACAAGCGCCAGCTCATCGAGAACATCGCCGACCAGGTGCGCGACAAGCGCCTCGAGGGCATCTCCGGCCTGCGCGACGAGTCCGACCGCAACGGCATGCGCATCGTCATCGAGATAAAAAAGGACGCCAACACCCAGGTCGTGCTCAACCGGCTCTTCGCCCAGACCCAGCTGCAGAGCTCCTTCTCCATCAACATGCTCGCGCTGGTGGACGACCAGAGCCAGCCCAAGATCCTCTCCCTGCGCCACATCATCGACGAGTACCTCAAGTTCCAGGAGGAGCTCATCACCCGGCGCACCCGCTACGACCTCAGGAAGGCCCGCGAGCGCGAGCACCTGCTGCAGGGCCTGCTCATCGCCCAGGACAACATTGACGAGGTCATCCGCATCATCCGCCAGAGCTACGACGACGCCAGGGAGAACCTCATGGCCCGCTTCGGGCTGGACGAGGTCCAGGCCCAGGCCATCCTCGACATGCGCCTCAAGGCGCTCCAGGGCCTCGACAGGGAGAAGCTCGAGCGCGAATACGCCGAGCTCGAGGAGCGCATCGCCTACTACGAGAGCCTGCTGGCTGACCCGGAAAAGATAAAGGGCGTGCTCAAGGACGAGCTCGCCGCCATCCGCGACAAGTACGGCGACGGGCGCATGACCGAGATACAGGACGTCGAGGACGAGATCGACATCGAGGACCTCATCGACGAGGAGGAGTGCGTCTACACCCTGACGCACGGCGGCTATATAAAGCGCCTGCCGGCCTCCGAGTACCGCGCGCAGGGCCGCGGCGGCAAGGGCATCCGCGCCATGACCACAAGGGAGGAGGACTACGTCGAGACCGTGTTCACCGCCTCGACCCACGACTACATCCTCTTCTTCACGAACTTCGGCCGGGTCTACCGCAAGAAGGGCTACCAGATACCGGAGGCCGGCCGGGCCGCGCGGGGCACGAACATCGTGAATATCATCCCCGTCGAGCCGGGCGAGAAGGTCGGCGCCATGCTGCATGTGCGCGAGCTGGGCGACATGTACATCTTCATGGTCACGCGCAAGGGCACGGTGAAGCGCCTGCCGCTGGACTCCATCCGGAACATCCGCAAGACCGGCATCCGCGCGCTGTCCATAGCCGAGGACGACGAGCTCATCACCGTGCGCCTCACCGACGGCAGGCAGAACATCCTCATCGCCACGCACGAGGGCTATGCCATCTGCTTTGATGAGAACGACGTGCGCCCGATGGGCCGCGAGGCGGCGGGCGTGCGCGGCATCAAGCTGCGCGAGGGCGACTATGTCGTGGGGGCGGGCCGGGCCGGCGGCGGCACGGCGCTGCTCTCCGTCACCGAGAACGGCTACGGCAAGCGCACGGCGCTCGACGAGTACCTGCGCGGCGGCGACGAGCGCCAGCCCCAGAGCCGCGGCGGCATGGGCCTCAAAAACTACAACTGTACCGAGAAGACCGGCTATGTCGCGGACGTCAAGGTCGTGCGCGACGACGACGACCTGCTCATCGTGGCGGACGACGGCACGATCATCCGCATCGCGGCGGATGAGGTCTCCATGCTGGGCCGCTCGACCCAGGGCGTGCGGCTCATGAGGCCGAACCCGGGCGCGAAGGTCATCTCCGTGGCGCGCACCGAGCGCGAGGAAGCCGAATAATAATGAAAAAAGTCTGCATATACACCGACGGGGCCTGCTCGGGAAACCCGGGCCCAGGCGGCTGGGCGGCCATACTTCGCTACAACGGGCACGAGAAGGAGCTCTCCGGCGGCGAGGCCGTCACGACCAACAACCGCATGGAGCTCACGGCGGTGATCTCGGCGCTGGAGGCGCTCCGCGAGCCCTGCGAGGTGGAGCTCTGGACGGATTCGCAGTACATCGCCCGCGCGATAAACGAGGGCTGGCTGGCGGGCTGGAAGCGCCGCGGCTGGAAGCGCAAGGAGGGCGAGCTCAAGAATCCCGAGCTCTGGCAGCGCCTCGACGCGCTGCTGAACACCCACAGCGTCAGCTTCAACTGGGTGAAGGGCCACGACGGGCAGGAGCAGAACGAGCGCTGCGACGCCCTTGCCGTCGCGCAGAGGGACAAATTTTCGCGACAATGAGGTATTCCACTTGAAAGCAAAAAAACAAAGCAAATTCCACAGATCCGACCTCGCGGTGTTCTTCTCCTTCTTTAAGCCGCACCGCGGTCTCTTCGCGCTGGATATGAGCTGTGCCGTGGCGGTGGCGGTCATAGACCTGGCGTTTCCGTATATTACACGCATATCTATGCAGACGCTGCTGCCTGAGAAGCTCTACACGACCTTCTTTGTCGTGATGGCGGCGATGTTCTGCGCCTACATACTCAAGGGTTTCATGTACTACCTCATCACCGTGCTGGGGCACAGGATGGGCGTGTACATCGAGGCGGACATGCGGCATGCGGTGTTCAACCACATGCAGAAGCTGTCGTTCTCCTTCTTCGACCGGAACAGGACGGGCGTGCTCATGAGCCGCATCACCTCCGACCTGTTTGAGATAACTGAGCTGGCGCACCACGGGCCGGAAGACATACTCATCAGCGTCCTCACCATCATCGGGTCGCTCATCGTTCTTGCGGGCATAGAGTGGAGGCTCGCCCTGGTGCTGGCGGTCTGCCTGCCGCTGCTCATAATGTTCACGCTCTCGCGGCGCGTGAGCATGAAAAAGGCCAACCTCGAGGTCAAGCGCCAGACGGCGGAGATAAACGCCGCCATAGAGTCCGGCATCTCCGGCATCAGGACGGCGAAGGCCTTCGCCAACGAGGAGGCCGAGGACGAGAAGTTCGTCGCCGCCAACGAGCGCTACAAGGCCGCGCGCAACCGCTACTTCAAGGCCATGGGCGGCTTCATGAGCGGCATGGAGTTCACGACGAGCGTCATGCAGGTGCTGGTGGTGACGGCGGGCGGCGCGCTCATCATGGGCGGGCGGATGGACTATGTCGATCTCGTGACCTTCTCGCTGTACGTCTCGACCTTCGTGACGCCGGTGCGCAAGCTCGCGAGCTTTTCCGAGGTCTACATGCAGGGCACGGCGGGCTTTTCGCGCTTTCTCGAGCTCATGCGCACGGAGCCGGACGTGCAGGACGCGCCGGACGCCGTGGAGCTTACGGGCGTGCGCGGCGAGGTGGAGTACCGGGACGTGAGCTTTTCGTACAACGACGAGGCCGGGCCGGTGCTCGAGCATGTGAGCCTGAAGATAGCGCCGGGCGAGAAGCTGGCGGTCGTCGGCCCTTCGGGCGGCGGCAAGACCACGCTCTGCCAGCTGCTGCCGCGCTTCTACGACGTGACGGGCGGCGCTGTGCTGGTGGACGGCGTGGACGTGCGGAGCGTGACGCAGGATTCGCTGCGGCGGAGCATAGGCATCATACAGCAGGACGTGTTCATCTTTGCGGGCACGATAAGGGAGAACATCCGCTACGGGCGGCCGGAGGCGACGGACGCCGAGGTCGTGGCCGCGGCGGTGCGCGCGGAGATACATCAGGAGATCATGGCGATGCCGGACGGCTATGACAGCTACGTCGGCGAGCGCGGGGTAATGCTCTCCGGCGGACAGAAGCAGCGGCTGTCGATAGCGCGGGTATTTTTGAAAAACCCGCCCATCCTGGTGATGGACGAGGCGACGAGCGCGCTGGACACCGTGACGGAGCAGCGCATCCAGGCCTCGCTGGACGAGCTGGCGGAGGGCCGCACGAGCATTATCATCGCCCACCGGCTCTCGACCATCCACGGGGCGGACAGGATAGCGGTCATAGAGGACGAGCGGGTGCAGGAGCTGGGCACGCACGCGGAGCTGATGGCGAAGGACGGTGTGTACGCCGGGCTGTACCGGGCGCAGACGTTTAAGGAGGATAAAGATGTATGAGATAAAACGCGGCGGGCACGCCGATATGAAGCGCGTCTATCCGATGTTTGAGTACGATTTCAAGGAATGGGAGCGGCCGAGCCTTGCGGCCTGTCAGGTGGGCCTGATAAAGGGCGCGGAGCTGCTGCTTTTGAAGGACGAGGCCGGGCTCGAGTGCGGCTACGCCTATATGCTCCGGGACAAGCTCAGGCGCTACGCGCTGCTGGGCTGGCTGGGAGTGTATCCGACGGTGCGCGGCGCCGGAATAGGCGGGCAGTTTTTGGAGCTTATCAAGGAGCGCTACGCGGGATACGACTGCGTGTTCCTCGAGGTGACGCAATATCCGGAGCTGGAGAAGGCGCGGCGGCTGGCGGGCTTCTACCGTCGGCACGGCTGGCAGGAGACCGGCGTGGGCCGCTACGAGATAGGCGGCGAGCCGACCCTGCTCATGCACCTGGGCGCGGCGCCGGAGCGGCAGGCGGTAAAATACGCCATAGAGGCGGTGTATTCGCCCATGTATGCGCCCGCGCTGCTTCCGAGGTACGTCAAAGTGGAGTAAATTCACAAATAATTTACATGCCGGGGTGGAAAGCGCGCCCCGGCGTGGTATAATATTGAGACCTGACGAAGGGGGACCGAGTATGGAATTCCGGCGGGAGGAGATCATGCCGGCCGTGTATCTGACGGCCCTGCAGACTGACAAGTTCAAAACCGCCGTGCTGAGCCTGAGCCTGCTCACGCAGCTCGACGCGCAGACGGCTTCCATGAACGCGCTCATCCCCAGCGTACTGCGGCGCGGCACCGTGCGCTGCCCGGATATGGACAGCCTGGCCTCGTACATGGACGGGCTCTACGGGCTGAAGGCGGAGCCGGTCGTGCGCTGTGTGGGCGAGATACAGGCCCCGGGCTTTTATCTCAGCTTCCCGGACGACAGGTATCTGCCGGGGAAGGAGCGCCTGCTGCCCAAGGCGGCGGGCCTGCTGGGCGAGCTGCTGCTCTCGCCCAACACCAGGGGCGGGCTCTTCCTGCCCGACTACGTCGAGCGCGAGCGCTCGAGGCTGGCGCAGCGGATAAGGGCCAGGCGCAACAACAAGGACGGCTACGCCGTCCTGCGGCTCATAGAGCTCATGTGCGCCTACGAGCCCATCGCGGCGGGCAGCCTGGGCTCGGAGCAGGACGCCGAGGGCGTCAACTATGTGGCCCTCTCGAAGCACTACAGGAAGCTCATAGCCTCCTCGCCCATCGAGCTCTTCTACTGCGGCACGGCGGGCTTTGACGAGGCCGCCTCGGCGCTGACGGAGGCGCTCTCGCGGCTGCCCAGGGGCGAGATCGACTGGGACATGGGCACGGAGATAAGGATGAATTCCCTCGAGGAGGAGCCGCGCGTGTTCAACGAGAGCATGGAGCTCAGCCAGGGCAAGCTGGCCCTGGGCTGGCGGCTCGGCGAGTGCATGGAGGAGCCGGACCTCGCGGCCATACGGGTGTTCAACGCCGTCTACGGCGGCACGGCGGCCTCGAAGCTCTTCATGAACGTGCGCGAGCGGCTGTCGCTGTGCTACTACGCCTCCTCGGGCGCGGACACGCAGAAGGGCCTGCTGCTGGTCGCAAGCGCGGTGAACTTTGAGAATTTCGGCCGGGCCAGGGAGGAGATCCTCGCCCAGCTGGAGGCCGTGAAGCGCGGCGAGATAACGGACGAGGAGCTGGACACGGCGAGGAAGAGCTGCTCCTCGGCGCTCAGGGCGCTGGAGGACGACCCCGCCGCGCTCGAGTCCTACTGGCTGACCATGAACGTCTCGGGCGCGGAGCTGGGCCCGGCGGAGCTGGCCGCCTCCTGCGAGCTCGTGACCCGGGAGGAGGCCGCGGCCATAGCCCGCAGCTGTGAGCTCGACGCGGAGCTCTACCTGCGCGGAAAGGAGGAGGACGGCGATGAGCCTGAGCGTGACTGAGTACGCGAATATAGGCGAGCGGCTCTATTCCGGCCGGCTCGGCAACGGGCTGAGGCTGGCCGTGCTGCCCAGGCCGGGCTTTTTGAAGAAATATGCCTTTTTCGCGGCCAATTACGGCGGCGTGATGCGGGATTTCAGCGTCGGAGGCCGCAGGGTCGCCTCGCCCGAGGGCGTGGCGCATTTCCTCGAGCACAAGATGTTCGACATGCCCTGGGGCAATGCGCTGGGCCTGCTCTCGGCGCGGGGCGCCTCGCCGAACGCCTACACCTCCGACTTCATAACCGCCTACCACTTCGAGTGCACCGAGGGCTTTTACGAGGACCTCGACACGCTGCTCGAATTCGTCTCCACGCCGTATTTCACCGCCGAGAGCGTGCAGAAGGAGCAGGGCATCATCGGCGAGGAGATAGGCATGACCGAGAACGACCCGGGCCATGCGCTGTACTACGGGCTGATGCGCTGCCTCTACGAGCACTGCCGGGTCAGGGACAGCGTCATCGGCACGGCGGAGAGCATAGCGCAGATAACGCCCGAGGTGCTGACCGACTGCCACAGGGCCTTCTACGCGCCCTCGAACTTGCTGCTTTGCGTCGTGGGCGACGTGGAGCCGGAGCGGGTCGCCGAGGCGGCGGAGCGCATACTGCCTAAGGAGTTCTCGCCCGCGCCGGAGCCGGATTTCGGCCCGCCCGAGGGCCCGGAGCCCTTTGAGCGCCGCTTTAT
Organism: uncultured Oscillospiraceae bacterium; assembly: GCA_944387285.1. Lineage (GTDB taxonomy): Bacteria > Bacillota > Clostridia > Oscillospirales > Oscillospiraceae > Scatomorpha. The sequence continues at coordinate 42,096 of CALXEH010000002.1, forward strand.
GAAGGAGATGGACGTCTCCGCGCCGCAGTTCATGTTCGGCGCGAAGCTGAGCCCCGAGGGCGAGGGCGACGGGCTGCTCCGGCGCCAGCTGGTCTGCGCGCTGGCCCTGCGCTGCCTCGCCGGCACGTCCTCGAAGCTCTACACCTCCATGTACGCCGAAGGGCTCATCCGCAGCTTCTGGAACGAGGCCGACTGGGGCCCCTGCGCGGCCTATGCCGTGTTCGGCGGCGAGGGCCCGGAGCCGGAGCGCGTGCTCGGGCGCTTCAGCGAGGCCGTGAAGGCCGTCTCGGAGCGCGGCTTTGACGCCGGGAGCTTTGAAAACTGCAAAAGGGCGGAGTACGGGCAGCGCCTGCGCCTGCTCGGCAGCGCGTCCGCCGCGGCTGACCGCCTGGCGCGCGGCAGCTTCCTCGGCTGCGAGGAGCTCAGGAGCTTCGAGCTGCTGCCCGGCATTACAAAGGACGAGTGCGAGAGCTTCGTCAGGGACTTCCTCGGGCCGGAACGCCTGGCGCTTGCAGTCGTGTGCCCTAAACCTCGAAAGGACTAATCTCTATGCCAACTATGATGAGAGACGCCGCCATCAGCTTTCCCATGCTGGGCGGCCTAGAGCTGAATTTCCCCGCGAGCTTTGAGCTCTTCGGCCACACCTTCTACCTCTACGGCGTGGTCATGGCCATCGCCTTCATCGCGGCGGTGTTCTACGCCTCGAAGCGCGCGCCGCGCGTGGGCATCAAGGGCGACGACATTTTCGGCATGGTGCTCTGGGTGCTGCCCATCGCCATCGTCGGCTGCCGCGTCTACTACGTCATCGCCGAGTGGGACAGGTACAAGGACAACTTCTGGGACGTCTTCAAGATCTGGGAGGGCGGCATCGCCATGTACGGCGGCACGATCGCCGGCGTCATCACGGTCATCATCTGGAGCAGGGTGAAGAAGATCCGCTTCGCCGCGACGCTGGACGTGGCCTCGTCGGGCCTCATCCTGGGCCAGGTCATAGGCCGCTGGGCGAATTTTGTGAACCGCGAGGCCTTCGGCCGCGAGACGGATATCTTCTGCCGCATGGGCCTCACCACGCCCGACGGCACGACCTATTACGTCCACCCGACCTTCCTGTACGAGAGCCTGTGGAACCTCGTGGGCTTCATCATCATAGACCGCTACTGGTACCGCAAGGAGCACAGGAAATACGACGGGCAGATCTTCATCTTCTACGTCTTCTGGTACGGCGCGGGCCGGGCCTGGGTCGAGGGCCTGCGTACGGACAGCCTGTACATACCGGGCACGAATATCCGCACCTCCCAGCTGGTGGCGGCGGTCTCGGCGGTGATAGCGCTGGCCCTGCTGCTCATCAATATAAAGCGCCCGCACAAGCCGACCTACGTCAGCACCCAGGCTGCGGCGGCGGCCATGACCCCGGCCGAAGCCGAGGCCGGGACTGAGGCTGTGGTCGAGGCGGCGGCTGAGACTGAGGCAAAACAAACTACTGATAAAACGGAGGAAGAACAAGATGTCTGATTACAGCGACCTGATAAAATCCCTGAAGGCGGCGGCCGGCGGCTTTGCCGACATAGCGAAGGACCTGGCCGGCGCGGCGGGCGACAAGGCCCGCGACCTGGCCGGCGGCGCGGGCGAGAAGGCCAAGGCCCTTGCGCGGCTGGCAAAGCTGACGATGGAGCTCAGCTCCGAGCGCGACAGCCTCAACGAGGCCTATGCCGAGGTGGGCAAGCTCTACTTTGAGACGGCGGACAAGACCGACCCGGGCGAGATGTACGTCAGGGCCTTTGACCGCGTGATGCTCTCGCTCGCGGCGATAGAGCGCATGGAGACCGAGCTCACCGAGCTGCGCGCCGCCCTGAACGAGGGCGCCGCCGAGGACGCCGACTTTGAAGACGTGGTCAGCGCCGCCGAAGAGGGCATAGAGGTCGAGATCACCGAGGACAAGACAGAGGAATGACCCTGAAAACGCAAAAAGCGGACGGTCTTAACCGTCCGCTTTTTTTGCTGCCTGTGCCGCTATTTTATAAAGCCGTCCAGGGCCTCGGCGTAGGCTTCGGGGCTGCGCAGCCAGCCCAGGGCGTGCTTGGCGCCGGGCACCTGGAGCATGGGGTCGCGGCCGCCGCGAGCCGCACGCAGCTTCTCCGTCGAGCCGGGCGGGATGCTCCGGTCCTCCGCCCCGCAGACGAAGAGGATGGGCTCCTTCGCGCTCTCCACTGCCCGGACGACGCTGCCGCAGGCGAAGTCCCGGCCCGCTATCAGCATGCCCGCCAGCGTGCCTATGGGCACGAAGGGGAACTGGGGCAGGTGGTACTGCTTCGTCATCTGGTAGGCCAGCACGTCCCTCGGGCTGGTGAAGGAGCTGTCCGCCACGATGCCCTCGACCCGCGCCCTGCCGAAGCCCTCGCCCGCCGCCATGAGCACCGTCGCCGCGCCCATGGACACGCCGTGCAGCCAGAGCCGGCCGCCGAGATTGGCCCGCGCGCACTCGACCCAGCGGCGCAGGTCCTCGCGCTCGCGCGTGCCGAAGCTGATCTCGCGCCCCTCGCTCTGCCCGTGCGCGCGCTGGTCTATGAGCAGCACGCCGAAGCCACGGGCTATGTAATACTGCGCTATGCCCGCAAAGTCGTTCTCCCCGCTCGAGCGGTAGCCGTGGACGAGGATGACATTGTCTTCGCCCTTCCCGCGCAGCTGCCGCGCGTGCAGGCACAGGCCGTCAAAGGAATTCGTGTACACGTCCTCCCAGGGCAGCGCGCGCAGCTCGAGGATGAGGCGCGAGACCTCCTGCGCGTAGGGCGCCCAGCGCGTGTGCTCGGCCACGCTCAGCTGCGCCAGCTCCGGGGCAGGCCCCGGGCGCATGTTCAGCTTCAGGAGTATGAAGGTGACGGCAAAGACCGCAAGGCAGACCGCCAGCAGCGCCGCCAATATATATAAAATGAGCATAAGATCCCTCCGCCCAACAATATATCACCGCCGCCGCGGTATTGCAAACAGCACCCGCAGAAAAGCGCAAAACGCAGATTTGGCGTTTTGCGCTTTTTTCCAGCCGCTTTAATTGCGCAAAACCCAAAAGCGGAACGGTTTTTGACGCGCCCCGGCTGCCGGTTTATACTGTTTTCATAGACAGAAAAGAATTTTAAGCGAATTTTTAGGCATTTTGACAAATGACCGGAGGTAATTATGGACTGGAGAGAAAAATACGCTGACAAGATAGTCTCGGCGCAGGAGGCCATCAGCCATGTGCGCTCCGGGGACACGATACATTCGACGATGTTCTCCTCCCTGCCCTACGCGCTGTTTGACGAGCTGGGCGCGCAGAAGAACAGGCTGGAGGACGTGAACATCTACATGGGCTTCGGCGGCGGGCTGTACCGGCCCCTGGCCAAGGCCTGCAACGGGCATGTGAACGTGAACAGCCTCTTCCTCGGCCCGGCCGAGCGCACCTTCATGTACAAGATGGGCTCGCATGTGAACGTGCAGATACTCCAGCTCTCGCGCACCTTCGACGACCGCAGCCGCATCCACCCCGGCGACGTCATCATGATGGCCGCCACACCTCCCGACGAGGACGGCATGATGAGCTTCGGCCTCACGCCCATAGACACGGCCCTGTGCGAGCAGGCCCGCTGCGTCATCCTGCAGGTGAACGAGAACGTTCCATTTGTGCGCGGCGTAGACAACATGGTGAATATAAAGGACGTCACCTGCGTCATCGACAAGACCCAGAACCTCTGCGTCATGCCGGTCACGGAGCCCTCGGAGCTGGACAATAAGATAGCCGACATCATCGCCGAGCGCATACCCGACGGGGCCTGCATCCAGTTCGGCATCGGCGGCCTCGGCATAGCCATGGGCTACCGCTGCAAGGACAAGCGCCACCTCGGCATACACACGGAGCTCTTCGTCGAGTCCATGGCCGACCTCATGGAGTGCGGCGCGGTGGACAACTCCATGAAGGCCATAGACAAGGGCATCAGCACCTTCGGCTTCGCCATGGGCAGCGACAGGCTCAACAAGTTCCTCGACCACAACCCGCTGTGCGAGTCCCGGCGCTTCATGTACTCGAACGACCCCTACATAATCGCCAAAAACGACAACGTCATTTCGGTCAATTCGGCCATGCAGGTGGACATCACGGGCCAGGTCGCCGCGGAGGGCATAGGCTTCAAGCAGTACAGCGGCATAGGCGGGCAGCTCGACTATGTGCGCGGCTCGCAGCTGTCGAAGGGCGGGCACTCCTTCATAGCGCTCGAGTCCACCCGCAAGGAGAAGGACGGCACGCTCAAGTCCAAGATCGTCATATCCCACCCGGCGGGCACGCCCATCACGACGCCGAGGGCCGAGGTGGAGTACATCGTCACCGAGTACGGCGTCGCCGACCTCAAGTATGAGACGCTAGACGTGCGGGCCAAGCGCCTCATCGCCATAGCGCACCCGGATTTCCGCGAGGAGCTGACCGCCGAGGCCAGGAAGCTGGGGCTGCTGGTATGAAAAAGCTCTGGAAGCAGAGGCTCGAGCCGTTCAGGATCTGGGGCAACCTCTGGTTCTGCGGCAGCGTGCCCTCCTCCTGCCACGTCATCGACACGGGCGAGGGGCTCATCCTCATCGACCCGGGCCTGCCCGAGACCTTTTACCTGGTCGTGCAGGGGCTCTGGGAACTGGGCTTCGAGCCGAAGCAGGTGAAGGCCATCCTGCACACGCACGGGCACTACGACCACGCGGGCGCGACGAAGCTGCTGCTCGGCCTCGCGCCGGAGGCGAAGACCTACATCGGCGCGGGCAGTGAAACAGGAAGTACGTTTTTGACATAAAAAAGCAAAAGGAGGAAAGCAGGAATGAAAATAGCAATGGTCGGCTCAGGCGCGGCCGGCAGCGTGTTCGCGGGCTATCTGAGGCTGGGCGGCGCGGACCTGACGCTGGTGGACCCCTATAAGGAGCACATGGACAAGATCGCCGCGGACGGGCTCACCTTCGTCGTGAACCCCGGCGAGACACGTCAGCTCACGGGCTTCAAGACCGCGTACACGGCCGACGACATCGGCATCATGGATATCGTCATATTCATGACCAAGACCCCGCAGCTGGATGCGGCGCTCAAGGGCGCGGCGCCCTGCATAGGCCCCGAGACGGTGCTGGTCTCGCTGATGAACGGCCTCGGCAACGAGGACAAGCTGGTGAAGGCCGTCCCGCCCGACAGGGTGCTCTACGGCAGCGGCGTACTGGGCACGGAGCTGCCCGAGCCGGGCAAGTGCATCTCCTCGCCCTCGGCGGACGGGCTGCAGATGAACTTTGGCGCGGTGGAGCACGGCCCGCTCGCGGACGCTGCGGGCGCGGAGCTCGAGAGGCTCTTCAACGCCGGCGGCTGCCCCTGCAAGTTCTGGGACGACGTTAGGCCGCATCTCTGGCAGAAGATCATCACGAACTGCACCTTCAACCCGCTCTCCGCCATACTCAGGCTCAGGGCCAAGGACATCATGAAGGACATGAACGGCGCGGGCCTCGCCATCCAGGTGGTCACCGAGTGCTGCGCCGTGGCGACGGCCAAGGGCTGCCCCATGACCGCCTCCGAGTTCATGGCCGAGCTGCGCAAGTCGGTCAGCGGCGGCTCCATAGAGGAGTACTTCCCCTCCATGGCCCAGGACGTGCTCATGTTCAAGCGCCAGACCGAGATCGGCACGCTCAACGGCGCGATCTCCAAGTACGGCAAGGCGCTCGGCATACCCACGCCGGCCAACGACATGATAACCAAAATTATTTCCTGCATCCAGAAGAACTACGACAAGCAGTATCAGGAAGACTAGGAGATGACGAGATGAACAAAGCAAGCGTGGTGGCGAACCTCTGCAAGAGCTGCGGCTTCTGCGTGAAGTTCTGTCCCAAAAAGGTCATCGCGTTCGGGGATAAGCGCAATTCAAAGGGTCACTACTATCCGGTCATCGACCTGGAGGGCTGCATCGGCTGCGGCACCTGCGCAATAGTCTGTCCCGAAGCCGCGATGGAGATCGTAAAGGGGGATTGAGCATGGCGAAGGAATTCATGAAGGGCAACGAGGCCATAGGCGAGGCCGCAGTCAGAGGCGGCGTGCGCTTCTTCGCAGGCTACCCCATCACCCCGCAGTCCGAGCTGCCCGAGTACCTGTCCTGGCGCCTGCCCGAGGTGGGCGGCTGCTTCGTCCAGGGCGAGAGCGAGGTCGCGTCCATCAACATGGTCTACGGCGCGGCGGCGACGGGCGTGCGGGCCATGACCGGCTCCTCCAGCCCCGGCATTTCGCTCAAGAGCGAGGGCATAAGCTACCTTTCGGCGGCGGAGCTGCCCGCCGTCATCGTGAACATGCAGCGCGGCGGCCCGGGCCTCGGCTCCATCCAGCCTGCGCAGCAGGATTACCTCCAGGCGACCAAGGCCGCGGGCCACGGCGGGTTCCGCATGCTGGTCTTCGCACCCTATACCGTGCAGGAGGCCGTGGACATAGTTTACGACGCGCCGGAGTATGCGGAACGCGACCGCAGCCCCGTCATGATACTCATGGACGGCTGCCTCGGCACCATGATGGAGGAGGTCGAGCTGCCCCCGATGAAGGAGCTGCCCGAGAGCCCCTGCAAACCCTGGACCGTCGGCTACGACGGCACCAAGCGCGGCGGCCACCTCATCACCCCGATCTACCCCGAGGCCGGCCTCGAGGGCAAGAACAAGCTCGCCGTCCAGCGCACCAAGCGCTGGGAGGAAAACGACGTCCGGGTCGAGGAGTTCATGGTAGACGACGCCGAGTGGGTCATCGTGGCCTACGGCATGAGCGCGAGGGTCGCAAAGCAGGTGGTGCTCGACCTGCGCGAGGTGGGCTTCAAAATAGGCCTCATCCGGCCCATCACCCTCTTCCCCTTCCCGAAAAAGAGCATAGCGAACCTGGATTACACAAAGGTAAAGGGCCTCATAGACATAGAGATGTCCATACCCGCGCTCATGCGCGAGGACATAGAGCTGCAGGTGCTCGGCAGGGCGCCGGTCTATGAGTACGGCCGCAGCGGCGGCATCCTGCTCGACGACGAGAGCACAAAGGCCGCTGTACGCAAGATCATCGAAGGAGGTGAGCAGTAATGGCGGTTGAGAAGGTGTATACGAAACCGAAATGCCTGCTGCCCCTTTCGAGCGGCTTCTGCCCCGGCTGCCTGCACTCGCTCGCGACCAAGCTCATCGCCGAGGCAATCGACGATCTGGGTGTCGCTGAGAAGGTCATAAACGTGCTGCCCGTCGGCTGCGCGACGATGAACAGCCTCTACTGGAAGCTCGACATGGTCACCTCCGCCCACGGCAGGGCGCCCGCCGTCGCGACGGGCATCAAGCGCTGCCGCCCGGACGCCTTGGTCTTCGCCTACCAGGGCGACGGCGACCTGGCCTCCATCGGCCTGTCCGAGGTGCTCATGGCCGCCAACCGCGGCGAGCACATCACCATCTTCTTCGCGAACAACTCCACCTACGGCATGACCGGCGGCCAGATGGCCCCGACCACGCTGGTGGGCCAGAAATCCACCACCTGCATCTACGGGCGCGACCCGGACACCATGGGCTATCCCCTGCGCATGTGCGAGCTCATAAAGGAGCTCGAGGCCCCGGTCTATGTGGCGCGGTTCTCGCTGAACAACCCCGCGAACATCCGCAAGGCCAAGGCCGGCATCAAAAAGGCCATGCAGAACCAGGTCGAGGGCCTCGGCTTCTCCTTCGTGGAGCTGCTGACGAACTGCCCGACGAACTGGCACATGTCGCCCGTGAAGACGCTGGAGTTCATGGAGGAACACACCATGAAATACTTCCCCTGCGGCGTCTTCGTGGACAAGACGGCAAAGGAGGGCGAGTGAGATGAAATTTACGCTCATAATCTCCGGCTCGGGCGGCCAGGGCGTCATGTCGATAGGCATGTCGCTGGCGGGCAGCGCGGTCGAGGGCGGGATGCACGCGACCTTCATGCCGCTCTACGGCCCCGAGCAGCGCGGCGGCAGCGCCAAGTGCACGGTCATCGTCTCGGACAGCGAGATAGTCTCGCCCCTGCCCAAGCAGTCGGACGGCCTCATCGTCATGAACGAGACCTCGTTCAAGAAGTTCACGCCTGAGCTGAAGCCGGGCGGCGTGCTGGTGCGGAACATAAACCGCACGACCTCGGCGCTCAAGCGCACGGATATCGAGGTCGTGGACGTGCCGGCGGACGACCTCGCCCACGAGCTGGGCAGCGACAAGATAGCGAACATCATCCTCATCGGCGCGATGCTGGGCTATTCCGGCATGCTCGACCCGGCGGTATTCATGGCGAGCCTGGAGCACAAGTTCGCCGCGAAGGGCGCCGAAGTCGTGGAGCTCAACAGGAAGGCGCTGGACAAGGGCCTGGAGCTCGGCCGCGCCGCAAAAAAGGCTTGAAGAAAGGAGCTTAGTATGGGAAAATACGGTTGGGACAGCAAGATAGGCGACCTGCTGGCTGACGAGAGGTGCGTGGCGGTGTTCAAGGAGATCCTGCCCGCGGCGCTCGAGAGCCCGCTGCTGAAGCTGGTCAAGGGCAAGCCCGTGGGCGTGGTGCTCGACAGCCAGAAGAAGATACCCCAGGAGAAGCGCGACGCCCTGAAGGCGGCGCTTGAAGCGATAGAGTAAAATAATTTTAGGAGGAAAGAAAAATGGCAAAGTATACCTTTGAGACCACCACCGTCGGCGAGATGCTCGACACCCCGGAGATCATGGAGCTCATAAACCAGTACATCCCCGCGGTGCTGGAGCACCCGCTGCTCGAGGTCGGCCGCAGCTTCATCTTCAACGACGCCCTGCCCTACATCGAGGACATGGTGACCGAGGATGACCTCGCCGCCTATAAGGAGGCCCTTGAGGCGCTGTAAGCCCGCGCAGATATGACAAGGCCCCGCCGGCAGGACCGGCGGGGCCTCAGTTTGTTTTCGGCTTTACTTCTTCGGCACGAGCTTTTCCTTGCCGCCCATGTAGGGGCGCAGGACCTCGGGGATGTCCACCGTGCCGTCGGCGTTCAGGTTGTTCTCCAGGAAGGCGATGAGCATCCTCGGCGGGGCCACGCAGGTGTTGTTGAGCGTGTGCGCCAGATAGAGCCTGCCGTCCTCGCCGCGCACGCGGATCTTCAGCCGCCGCGCCTGCGCGTCGCCCAGGTTCGAGCAGCTGCAGACCTCGAAATACTTGCCCTGCCTCGGGCTCCAGGCCTCTATGTCGCAGCTCTTCACCTTCAGGTCCGCCAGGTCGCCCGAGCAGCACTCCAGCTGCCGCACCGGGATGTCAAGGCTCCGGAACAGGTCCACCGAGTTGCGCCACAGCTTCTCGTACCAGTCCATGCTCTCCTCGGGCCGGCAGAGCACGATCATCTCCTGCTTTTCAAACTGGTGTATCCTGTAAATGCCGCGCTCCTCCAGCCCGTGAGCACCCTTCTCCTTGCGGAAGCAGGGCGAATAGCTCGTCAGCGTCAGCGGCAGCTCGCCCTCGGGGATGATCTGGTCTATATACCGGCCTATCATCGAGTGCTCGGAGGTGCCGATGAGATAGAGGTCCTCCCCTTCTATCTTGTACATCATGGCGTCCATCTCCGGGAAGGACATGACCCCTTCCACCACGTTGCCGTGTATCATGAAGGGCGGGATCACATAGGTGAAGCCCCGGTCTATCATGAAATCGCGCGCATAGGCCAGCACCGCCTCATGCAGGCGGGCTATGTCGCCTACCAAATAATAGAATCCGTTGCCCGAGACCCGCCTGGCCGCGTCCAGGTCTATGCCGCCGAAGCTCTCCATGATCTCAGTATGGTAAGGAATGGCAAATTCCGGTGTCTTGGCCTCGCCGAAGCGCTGGACTTCGACGTTTTTGCTGTCGTCCTCGCCGATGGGCACGCTGGGGTCTATCATCTGCGGGATGACGAGCATGACGGAGCGCAGCTTCTGCTCGAGCTCGGCCTCCTGGGCCTCGAGCTCGGCGAGCCGGTCGGCCTGGGCCTTGACCTGGGCCTTGACCTCCTCCGCCTCGGCGAGCTTGGAGGGGTCCTTTTTGGCCTGGCCCATGAGCATGCCGACCTTTTTGGAGAGCGCATTCCTCGAGGCCCTGAGTTCGTTGGCCTCGGTTATCGCAGCGCGCAGGCGGGCGTCATAGTCTATGGCCTCGTCCACCAGGGGCAGCTTGGCGTCCTGGAACTTCTTGCGTATGTTCTCGCGCACAGCTTCGGGGTTCTCGCGCACAAATTTTATGTCCAGCATGGCAGATTACCTCATTCCTCTTTATTTAAGCCCGCAAGCGCCTCGATAAGCCTCTCGCGGTCATCGGCTCCGTAGTATTCCAGTACGATCCGGCCCTTTTTGCCGGTCTCGCTCAGCAGCACGCGCCTGCCCAGGGCTCGCTCCAGCCGGCGCGTCACCTCGGCGGCGTAGTCCACGCGGATGCCGCCCTTGTCCTGGGCGGGCCTGGGCGGCTTCATGAGCCGCTTGGCCAGCTCCTCCGTCCGCCGGACGGAAAGGCCGTTTTTCATGACCTGCCGCGCCGCGTCTATCTGCAGCTCCTCGGGACGGACGGGCACCAGCGCGCGGGCGTGGCCCGCAGAGAGCAGCCCCTGCTCCACAAATTGCAGCACCTCGGGCGCCAGAGAGAGCAGCCGCAGGGCGTTCGCCACAGCCGGACGGGACTTCCCCACCCTCTGCGCGGCCTCCTCCTGCGTCAGGCCGTAGTCCTCCATGAGTGTCCGGTAGCCCTGCGCCTCCTCGACCGGGTTCAGATCCTCCCTCTGCAGGTTCTCGACCAGCGCCAGCTCGGTGGCCAGGCGGTCGTCCGCCTCTATGACCCGCGCAGGTATCTCGGCCAGGCCCGCCATGCGCGAGGCCCGCCAGCGTCGCTCGCCCGCTATCAGCTGATAGTAGCCGGAATCCAGCTTCCGCACCGTCACCGGCATCAGCAGCCCGTATTCCCTGATGGATTCGGCCAGCTCGCTCAGCGCTTCCTCGTCAAATACCGTCCTCGGCTGGCCCTCGCGCGGCTCGATTTTTGAGATCGGCAGGTTCTGCACCAGCTCGGCCTTCTCCTCTTCCTTTGAAATGTCGCCAAAAAGCACGTCCAGTCCCGTGCCCAGGCCCTTTTTTGTGGCCACGCTCACTCCTCCCTTCTCAAAAACTCGTCCGCCAGATGCAGATATGCCCGGCTGCCCTTTGACATCCGATCGTATTTTATCACAGGCTCGCCGTGGCTCGGGGCCTCGGCCAGGCGCACGTTGCGCGGTATCCGCGTCTTGTACACGGCCGTGCCGAAGAATTTCTCCACCTCTGCGGCCACCTGGTCGGAAAAATTCGTCCTTGAATCGTACATTGTCAGCACTATGCCCTGTATCTCCAGCTGCGGGTTCAACCGCTTCTTCGTCAGCTTGATCGTTGTCATCAGGTCGGCGATGCCCTCGAGCGCGTAATACTCGCACTGCACGGGTATCAGCACCGAATCCGCTGCCGCCAGAGCGTTCACCGTAAGCAGCTCGAGCGAGGGCGGACAGTCGATGAATATGTAGTCGTAGTCCTCACGCAGGCCCAGCAGCCGAGTCTTGAGCACATATTCGCGGTTTTCCATGTCCACAAGCTCGACGCTTGCGCCCGAAAGTTCCTTGTTCGAGGGCAGCACGTCCCCGAACTTGGTCTTTATGATGCAGTCCAAGGCGTCTGCTCCGCGCACTAGCAGGTCGTAGACGTTCGGCGCCTGCTCCTTTGAGACGCCCATGCCAGAGGTGCTGTTGCCCTGCGGGTCGCAGTCGGCCAGCAGGACGCGGCGGTTGCGCTTCGCCAGCGCCGCGCAGATGTTCACGCAGCTCGTTGTCTTTCCCACGCCGCCCTTCTGGTTTGCGACGGCGATGATCTTGCCCATGTCCATCCCTCTTTTCTGTGTGACTGATTATAGCAGTTTCACGCCCGCAATTCAATATGTTTCACATGAAACAGCGCGGCTCGACCTGTTTCATGTGAAACATTCAGGACTTCAGCATGTCTATGTCGGCGACGGTGAGGCCCTCGTGCAGGGCAAGGTTGATGGCGTAGCCTATGAGCTTGGCCACGTCGCGCACGGAGCTGTCGATATCCCTGGGCGTGACGAACATGCCGGCGGCGTCGGGCGAATCGCTGAAGGCCGCGGCGTCCACTACGGTGGGCACACCTATGGCGAGGACGGGCAGGCCGAGAGAGGCGGTGTTGACTGCGGCGCGGTCGTTGCCGACGCCGGAACCGGGCACGATGCCTGCGTCCGTGAGCTGCACCGTGCGGCACAGGCGCTCGAGCGAGGCGGAGGCGAGGGCGTCCACGGCGATGAGCCGCGCGGGGTCGGCCGCGCGGCAGGCCGAGCGCAGCAGCTCTGCGGATTCAATGCCCGTGGCGCCGAGCACGCCGGGCTTCACGGCGCTGACGGTGGAAAAGCCGGCGAAGTCCTCGGGCATGCCGCGCTTGAGGTGGCGCGTGGCGATGACGGCGTTGACGGCGAGAGGGCCCACGGCGTCGGGCGTCATCTCGTCGTTGCCGAGCCCTGCGACGAGGGTACCCTTGCCGTCGTCTGTGGGCAGCAGCTCGCGGATGAGCCCGGCCAGCAGGCCTGCGGCGTCCTCAAAGGCGTCCGAGGCCCGGCCGATAAGCGGCTCCAGGCCCAGGGTGATATACTTGCCAATAGGTTTACATAACGCATCAGCGCCCTTTTGGTCGAGGATCTCGACGGTGCTGACATCGAAGCCGGACCTCTGTTCCGAGGAGGCGCGCACGCCCTGCAGGCTGCCTGCTCCGGCGGTGAGTTCGCGCTGTTCGGCGGCTAGGTCGGTGCGGAAGGGTCTGTCCATTGTTTTATGGCACCTCACTGACACAAGATGCTGTATAGTCTGGCATTTTGGCCCGCGGCTATACAAAGTTCAGTTTAAAAATTGCAAAAAACCCTTGATTTTTATATTATGTAATGGTAGAATAACTATCCGCGGGTGGGCGTATTGGCCCGTCTGTGCAGTTTTATAGGAGGAGGTGGCAAACGGAATGCCCAATATCAAGTCTGCGATGAAGCGCGACGAGAAGTCCAAGCTCGAGAACGCGAGGAACAAGGCTCAGAAGACCGCGCTCAAGACTGTTATGAAGAAGTTCGACGCGGCGGTTGCGGAGGGCAACAAGGAGGCGGCTGCCGGTACCTATAAAGTTGCTGTTAAGTCTGTCGATCGTGCTGCTGCGAGGGGTCTCATCCACAAGAACAACGCGGCTCACAAGAAGAGCGCCATGACGGTGAAGCTCAACGCCATGGAGTAAGCTCCAAACAAAGCATGTATAACGAAAAGCAGCAGGCGAGTGCCTGCTGCTTTTTTGTTTTATCCTGCCCGGAGCTTTTCGCGCGTGTCCTCGGCGGCGAGCTTTCGCAGCTCGGCCATGAAGGGGAACTGTGCGCAGTCGGCCTCGCCGTAGACCAGGTTCAGCGTGCGCTCGAGCTCTATCCAGGTGTCCAGCGGGGCCTCGTTGTGCTGGATGACGGCCTCGATGCGGTCCAGGGCCTTATAGAGCCTGGCCTCGGGCGTCTCGAGGGCGGTGAGCTCCGCGAAGAGCGCGTCCAGCTGCGGCTTCTTGTCCGGCAGCAGGGCGGTGAGGCTGCCCACGGCGTCGGTCTCGGCGGCCTCGTCGGCCTCGGTCTTGAGGAAGGAGGGGATATCCCCGGTCATGGCCTCGCCCCAGTCGTGGACTATGCACATGTCCAGCACCTTCCCCATGTCGAGGCCCGGGAACTCGTCCCGGAGCAGGAAGGCCATGGCGCAGAGCCGGAAGCTGTGTTCGGCCACGGACTCACGCCGTCCCGTGCTGGTCCAGCCGTGCCGGGTATTGCACTTGAGCCGCTCCAATATATGCAGAAAATCCATGAACTCCTTGGCGCTCATTTGAACAACCCCTTTCTGCCGTATCTTAACACATCCGCGCCGCTTTTGCAATTGACAGCCGCGCCTCGAGGGTGATAATCTGATAGGAAAGGTACATTCCAAGGAGGCGATGTGTATGATAAGGCTCTACAACGCCCGGCTCATGCCCATGACGAGGGAGAATGACTGCTCCATCGTGGAAGGCGAGCTCTGGACGGATGGGGAGAGGATAAGCTACGTCGGCCCGGCGCGGGCGGACATGCCCGGGTTCGAGCGCGAGATAGACCTCGGCGGCGACCTCATAATCCCGGGCTTCAAGGACGCGCACACGCATATACCCATGGTCTTCCTGCGCTCCTTCGCGGACGGCCTGCCCCTGCAGGAGTGGCTGTACCAGCAGGTCTTCCCGAGGGAGGCGAAGCTCTATCCCGAGGCGGTCTACGCCTTCACGCGGCTGGGCATACTCGAGCTGCTCTCCGGCGGCGTGACGGCCTGCTTCGACATGTATTACCACCGGGACGCCTATGTCCAGGCGGTGCTCGACAGCGGCTTCCGCTCCGTGCTCTGCGGCGCGATAGCGGCCTGGGACGAGGACTGGACCGTGGCCGAGCGGGATTTTGAAAGGTACAACTCCATGGGCCCGCTGGTGGGTTACCGGCTGGGCTTCCACGCCGAGTACACGGCGAACGAGAAGCTGCTGCGCTACATCGCCGAGCTCTCGCAGGCCCACAAGGCCCCGGTCTGGATGCACAACAGCGAGACGAAGTCGGAGTACGACGCCTGCATCGAACGCTGCGGCCTGAGCCCGACGAGGTACTTTGAAAAGCTCGGCCTGTGCGACTACGGCGGCGGCGGTTTCCACTGCGTCTGGTTCGACGAGGGCGACAGGCGCATATTCAAGGAGCGCGGGCTCTGGGCCGTGACCTGCCCCGGCTCGAATTCCAAGCTCGCCAGCGGCGTTGCGCCCGTGTGCGAGTTCATTGACGAGGGCGTGAAGCTCGCCGTCGGCACGGACGGGCCGTCCTCCAACAACGCCCTGGACATGTTCCGGGAGATGTACCTCGCCTGCGTGCTGCAGAAGCTCAAGCACGAGGACGCGGCGGCCTGCCCGGCGGCGGACATACTCTACGCCTCCTGCAGCGCCGGCGCGCGGGCCATGGGCCTGCCCGACTGCGACAGCCTCGCCCCGGGCAAATACGCCGACCTGGCGGTCATAGACCTGTCCCGGCCGAGCATGAGGCCCATCATCGCCCCGGCGGAGAACCTGGTCTACAGCGGCTCGAAGGACTGCGTGCGGATGACCATGGTCGCGGGCAGGATACTATACGAAAACGGCGGGTTCCATGTCGGCGAGAGCGCGGAGCGCATCGTCGCCGAGGCCGAAAAATTCACGAGGGAGCTGACGGCATGACTTTGCAGGAGAGGATATCGCAGTGGGTGGACGCCCACGAGCAGGAGCTTATACGCGACATCGCGCGGCTGGTGGCGGTAAAGAGCGTGAAGGGCGGGGCGGAGCCGGGCGCGCCCTTCGGGCCGGGGCCCCGGGCGGCGCTGGACGAGGCGCTGGCGCTCTGCGCGGAGTACGGCTTTGAGACCGCCGCCTACGGCGGGGCGGTGGGTACGGCCGACCTGAACGGGCTGCCCGCCAGGCTGGACATACTCGGCCACCTCGACGTCGTGGCCGAGGGCACGGGCTGGGATACGCCGCCCTACGAGGCCGTGCTCAAGGACGACGGCTGCCTCTACGGCCGCGGCACGGACGACGACAAGGGCCCCATCGTCATGGCGCTTTTCGCCATGCGCTGCGTGAAGGAGCTGGGCCTGCCCCTGAAGCACGGCTGCCGGCTCATCATGGGCACGGACGAGGAGTCCGGCTCCGGCGACCTGCCGTACTATTACTCCGGGCACGCGCCGGCGCCGAACACCTTCACGCCCGACTCGGGCTTCCCGGTCTACAACGTGGAGAAGGGCAGCTACAAGCCCGTTTTGAGCAAGAGCTGGCCGGAGGAGACGGCCCTGCCGCGGGCCGCCGCGGCCGAGGGCGGCTTCCGCATAAACGTGGTGCCCTCCGAGGCTGAGGCTGTGGTGCTGGGACTGAGCGCGGCCGAGGTGCTGGAGCAGGGGAAGGCCGCGGCGGAGCGCTGCGGGGCCGTCCTGAGCGCCTGCGATGCCGAGGGCGGCGCGAAACTCAGCGTCAAGGGCCGCCAGGCCCACGCCGCCATGCCCTGGGAGGGCGTGAACGGCAACACGGCGCTGCTGGAGGTGCTCGCGGCGCTGCCCCTGGCCGACTGCGAGTCCACGCGGGCGATCCGGCAGCTGGCGGCCTGCTTCCCGCACGGCGACTGGCGGGGCGAGGCCTGCGGCATCGCGCAGAAGGACGAGCTCTCGGGCGAGCTGACCATCTCGCTCGACCTGCTGAAGCTGGACGCCGAGGGCGTGGAGGCGCAGCTCGACGGCCGCGTGCCCATCTGCGCCGACGAGGGCAGCTGCAAGGCCGTCTTCGAGGCGAAGCTGCATGCCCTGGGCTTTGAGGGCGGGGCGCAGATGCAGCCGGCCCACCACACGCCCGCGGAGGGCGAGTTCGTCTCGACGCTGCTGCGCTGCTACGAGGCTTACTCCGGCCGCAAGGGCGAGTGCAAGTCCACGGGCGGCGGTACCTATGTGCACGACATCCCCGGCGGCGTGGCCTTCGGCGCCGGCATGCCGGACTTCGCCTCCAACCTGCACGGGGCGAATGAAAGAATAAATATGCACGACACTCGGATAGCCTGCAAGATCTTTGCCCTGGCCATCGCCGAGCTGTGCGGAGAATAAGGAGGAGAAGGAAAGATGGTTACAAGAAACGAGGACAGGCAGCAGCTGGTCATGGAGAACTTCAAGGGCGGGGAAGGCCGCGTGATAAACCGCGTCATCCTGCCCGCCGACTGCATGTACGGCAAGGGCCGCATCTTCAACGTCGGGCGCCTGGACAAGGGCTGCGAGGTCGGCTGGCACATCCACGAGGGCGACGGCGAGACCTTCCTCATCCTCTCGGGCGAGGGCGAGTTCAACGACAACGGCACCGTCACCACCGTTCGCGCCGGCGACGTCTGCTTCACGGGCGACGGCGAGGGCCACAGCCTGAAAAACCTCTCCGACGAGCCCCTGGAATTCGTGGCCCTGGTGCTGTATAATTGATGGAAAACGTGCAGAAAGACGCCCTAGAGGCCAATTTCATAGAGGTTTATGACAAGTTTAAGTTCAGCTTTTACCGCAACGTCTTTTCGCAGGTGAAGGAGCGCGAGGGCTCGCTGACGGCGATGGAGGCCTTTTCGCTGGAGGTCATAAACCAGCTGGGCAGGCCGACGATAGGGAAGTTCGCGGAATTTCTGAACATCTCGCAGTCGAACGCCACCTACAAGGTCGGCAGCCTGATCAGGAAGGGCTACCTGCGCAAGGAAAATTCCGGCCCGGACAGGCGGGAGTATTATCTCGTGCTCTCGGAGAAGTATTACGGCTACATCGGCATGATGCGCGACTACGTCTCCACGGTCATGGGCCGGATGCGAGAGCGCTTTCCGGCCGAGGAGCTCGACAAGGTGGCGGAGATGCTGGGCATCATGTCGCGCGAGCTGATGCCCGAGGCAGGGGCGAGTGAATAAAAATTCGTGCTTGACAAATCCGCACAGGGGTGTTATGTTGTCAGGGAAGAAACCGAGGACTGAGAAGAGTAGCCGGATGCCAGGGCTTTCAGAGAGCGGCGTGTGAGCTGTGAGCGCCGCAGTACAGGGCGCCGGTGAATGGACTCAGGAGGGGAGCGAAGCTAACTCCCGGGTGTGCGCCCGTTACAGCGCCGCCGCGTGATGGCGCGGACTGAGCCGGCGGAGCAGGTCTCCGCAATTTGGGTGGCACCGCAGATCTGTTTATCTGTCCCAAATGACCGAGAGGTCATTTGGGACTTTTTTTATTCTAAAAAGGAGGAAAATACCATGTCCGAAAACAAGATCCCGTACAAAATCTACCTGAGCGAAGAGGAGCTGCCCCGGGCGTGGTACAACGTCCGCGCCGACATGAAGGTCAAGCCCGCGCCGCTGCGCAACCCCGCGACGGGCGAGGTCATGAAGTTCGAGGAGCTCCGGCCCGTGTTCTGCGACGAGCTCATACGCCAGGAGCTGGACAACGACACGCGCGAGATACCCATACCGCAGGACATCCGGGACTTCTACAAGATGTACCGTCCCTCGCCGCTGGTGAGGGCTTACTGCCTGGAGGAGAAGCTTGGCACACCGGCGCATATCTATTACAAGTTCGAGGGCAACAACACGAGCGGCTCGCACAAGCTCAACTCCGCCGTCGCGCAGGCGTATTACGCAAAGAACCAGGGCCTGACCGGCGTGACCACCGAGACCGGTGCGGGCCAGTGGGGCACGGCGCTGTCCATGGCCTGCGCATACCTGGGCCTGGACTGCAAGGTGTACATGGTGAAGTGCTCGTACGAGCAGAAGCCCTTCAGGCGCGAGGTCATGCGCACCTACGGCGCGTCGGTGACGCCGAGCCCCTCGATGGAGACGGAGGTGGGCCGGAAGATCCTGGCCGAGCACCCGGGCACGACGGGCTCGCTGGGCTGCGCGATCTCCGAGGCGGTGGAGGCCGCCGCGTCGCACGAGG
Source organism: uncultured Oscillospiraceae bacterium (assembly GCA_944387285.1). Taxonomy (GTDB): domain Bacteria; phylum Bacillota; class Clostridia; order Oscillospirales; family Oscillospiraceae; genus Scatomorpha. Next base: position 60,610 of record CALXEH010000002.1, read on the forward strand.
GCTACCGCTATGTGCTGGGCAGCGTGCTCAACCAGGTGCTGCTGCACCAGTCCATAATCGGCGTCGAGACCAAGACCGCGCTGGACAAGTACGGCGTAGTGCCGGATATAATCATCGGCTGCGCGGGCGGCGGCTCGAACCTCGGCGGGCTGATCTCCCCGTTCATGGGCGAGAAGCTGCGCGGCGAGCGGGATTACCGCTTCATCGCCGTGGAGCCGGCCTCCTGCCCGAGCTTCACCCGCGGCCGCTTCGCCTACGACTACTGCGACACTGGCAAGGTCTGCCCGCTGGCGAAGATGTATACCCTGGGCAGCGGCTTCATCCCCTCGCCGAGCCACGCGGGCGGGCTGAGGTATCACGGCATGAGCCCCGTGCTCTCGCAGCTCTACCACGACGGCTACATGGAGGCCAGGGCGCTGACCCAGACCCAGGTCTTCGAGGCGGCGACGGTGTTCGCGCGCACCGAGGGCATCCTGCCCGCGCCGGAATCCAGCCACGCCATCCGCGCCGCGATAGACGAGGCCATGAAGTGCAAGGAGACGGGCGAGGAGAAGGTCATCCTCTTCGGCCTGACCGGCACGGGCTACTTCGACATGTACGCCTACCAGAAGTTCAACGACGGCCTTATGGACGACTACATCCCGACCGACGCCGACCTGGAGCGCGGCTTCGCCGGCCTGCCGGACATAGGCTTCTGAAGAAAGACGCTGACCCGCCCGATCATATCGGGCGGGTCAGCTTTTCGGGTCGTCGGACAGGCCGGCGAGATAGTCGAGCGTCACGTTGTAGAGCTCGGATAGCCTGACCGCAAACTCCAGCGGCAGCGCTCGCTCGCCTCGCTCATACTTTGAATACAGGGACTGGTCACAGTGCAGATAATCCGCGACCTGCCTCTGGGTCATGTCCGCGTCCTCACGCAGGTCGCGTATCCTGAGCCTCATTTTCATCACCGGATTGAATATACCAAAGGACGATATGTCCTATCAAGATTTAGGACTATCTGTCCTGTCTGCTGCTCCCTGGCCGCGTTGATTGGTACCATATAGATATACCGATATCATAACATATTAGAGGTGATATATTGGCAAAGGACGAACTGGTGCTCAGGCCGAAGCGCGTCAGGGGAGAGGACGGCTACCGGACCTTCTCCGTGCGCGTGAAGGAGGACACCGTGGCAAAGCTCGACGCCATCGCGAGCCGCACGGGGCACAGCCGCAACGAGCTCATAGGCATCTTCCTCGAATACGCCGCCGAACACTGCCGCGTGGAGGAATGACTGCGCCTTGACACCTGCCGTTCCCGGGTATATAATAACTTAAAATTTTTTAATTAAAATATTTTAAGCATCTGGGAGGCGTTATGGATCTTTTCGCCAAGTGTGCGGCCTATACCACGGCCCGCGAATGCAGGGAAAAGGGCATCTACCCCTATTTCCACGCCCTGGAGTCGAGGCAGGACACAGAGGTCATCATGGAGGGCCGGCGGCGCATCATGCTCGGCTCGAACAACTACCTGGGCCTGACCGCCGCGCCGGAGGTAGTCGCCGCGGCGGAGGCGGCGCTGGCCGAGTACGGCACGGGCTGCTCGGGCTCGCGCTTTTTGAACGGTACGCTCCGGCTGCATCTCGAGCTCGAGCGCGAGCTGGCCGACTTCGTGCGCATGGACGGGGCCGTGACCTTTTCGACGGGCTTCCAGTCGAACCTGGGCATCATCAGCGCGCTGGTGGGCCGGGGCGACTACGTCGTCTGCGACAGGGAGAACCACGCGAGCATCTACGACGGCTGCCGCCTCTCCTTCGGCAAGATGCTCCGCTACCGCCACGCGGACATGGACGACCTTGAAGCCAAGCTCCGCGCCGTGCCGGAGTCGGCGGGCTGCCTCATCGTGACGGACGGCGTGTTCTCCATGGGCGGGGACATCGCAAAGCTGCCGGAGATCTGCGAGCTGGCGGCAAAGTACGGCGCGCGGGTCATGGTGGACGACGCCCACGGCCTGGGCGTCATAGGCGAGGGCGGCCGCGGCACGGCCAGCCACTTCGGGCTCGAGGACAGGGTGGACGTCATCATGGGCACCTTCTCGAAGTCGCTGGCGAGCCTCGGCGGCTACATGGCGGCCTCGGAGACGGTCTGCGAATATGTGCGGCACAACTCGCGGCCCTTCATCTTCTCGGCCTCCATCCCGCCCTCGGCCTGCGCTGCGGCGCTCGCGGCGCTGCGGCTACTGCGGGCGCGGCCGGAGCTGCCCGAGCGCCTGCTGGGCCTGGCCGCCTACGCCCGGGCCGGGCTCAAGGCCCGCGGCCTGAGGATAATCGAGTCCGAGACGCCGATAATACCGATCTACACCTATGAGATGGAGCACACGCTGGTAAGCGCCAAGCGGCTCTACGACGCGGGCGTGTATGTGAATCCCGTCCTGCCGCCCGCGGCCGCGCCGGGCGAGTGCCTGCTGCGGGTCAGCTGCATGGCCACGCACACCGAGGCGCTGCTGGACGAGGCCATGGACATAATAGCGGAGGTCTTGGGGAAGGATGAAAACGCATAAGAAGGTAGCGATAGTCACGGGCGGCTCGGGCGGCATAGGCCGCTGCACGGCCCGGGCGCTGGCCAAGGCCGGCTGCCGGGTCTACGAGTTCTCGCGGCGTGAGAAAGGGAAGGCTGAGGGCGTGGAGCACGTCACGGCCGACATGACCGACGAGGCCAGCGTGCAGGCGGCGGCGGCCGAGGTCGAGCGGCGCGAGGGGCGCATAGACATCCTCGTGTGCAACGCGGGCTTCGGCATCTCGGGCGCGGCGGAGTACACCAGCCCCGAGGACGCGCACGCCCAGCTCGAGCTGAACCTCTACGGCGCCGACCGGGCGGCGAGGGCGGTCATACCCGTCATGCGCGCGCAGGGCGGCGGGCGCATCGTGTGCATGAGCTCGATAGCGGGCATACTGCCGATACCCTTCCAGCTCTGGTACTCGGTGTCGAAGGCGGCGATAAACGCCTATGTACTGGCCCTGCAGAACGAGCTGCGGCCCTTCGGCATAAGCGTCTGCGCGGTCATGCCGGGCGACATCGCCTCGGGCTTCACGGCCAACCGGAAGAAGACGCTCAGGGAGGACGCCTACGGCGGGCGCGTGGCCCGCAGCGTGGCGAGGATGGAGCACGACGAGGAGACGGGCATGAGCCCCGAGGCGGCGGGCGCTTTCATAGCGAAGACGGCGCTCAAAAAGAGCAGCCGCCCGCTCATCGCCCTGGGCCTGCCCTACAAGGCCGCGGCCGCGGCGGCAAAGCTGCTGCCGAGGCGGCTGTCGAACCGAATAATCGGTCAAATGTACGCAAAATAGGGCGAAAAACGAAAGCGCAACCGTGGGTAGCGGAGATTCCAGCCCACGGTTGCTTGTCATTTCTGCCCGCCGGATGCTATACTCGGAGCACAACAGCCGGGAGGTAAAGACGATGAAACTGTCTGAAAAGATACTTTATTGCAGAAAGCGCGCGGGCCTCTCGCAGGAGGCGCTGGCGGAGCGGCTGGGCGTCTCGCGCCAGGCCGTGTCCAAGTGGGAGACCGGCGAGGCCCTGCCTGAGACGGGCAAGCTCGCAGCCCTTGCGGCGGCGCTGGGCGTCACCGTGGACTGGCTGCTGTCCGAGGACGAGCCGGAGGAGCCGCAGGCCAAGCCCGGCGACTGGACGGAGGGCCTGCCGCGCACGATCGGCCGCATGGCAAAGCGCTGGGGCTGGCTCGCGGGCGTGTACATGGCCGTCGTGGGCGCGCTCTTCATGGGCATGGGCCTGCTGGCGCGGTATATCGTCTCGCGCATGTTGGGCATCTTCGACTCGGACCTGGGCTACGGCTCGGGCTTCGGCTTCGGAATGGGCGGGCTTTCCGACACGATGGGCAGCATCGCGCAGAACAACCCCGTCAGCATCATGGGCGGCGCGATAGCCATCTTCGGCGGGCTGCTGCTTCTCGCGGGCATAGTCATCGCGATCTGGCTCAAGCGCCGGAGCAGGAGCTGAGCTGATGAAGCTGCCGGAGAAGCTGCAATACTGCCGAAAGCGCGCGGGCCTCTCGCAGGAGGCGCTGGCGGAGCGGCTGGGCGTGTCCCGCCAGGCCGTGTCCAAGTGGGAAACGGGCGAGGCCCTGCCGGAGACGGGCAAGCTCGCAGCCCTTGCAGCGGCGCTGGGCGTCACCGTGGACTGGCTGCTGTCCGAGGCCGAGCCGGAGGAGCCGCAGGCCAAGCCCGGCGATTGGACGGAGGGCCTGCCGAAGCTCCTGAAAAAGGCGGCGCGGCGCTGGGGCTGGCTCGCGGGCGTATATTACGCGCTGCTGGGCCTGTTCACGGGCGGCATGGGCGCGTTCCTGCTCTCACTCGCGCTGCGCCTCAGGCAAGGGGTGCGCGAGCCCCTGGAAGAGATCGGGCTGGGCCACCTGTTCGACCAGCCCGGCACCATGTATTACGACATGGCGCACGACAAGACGTATATATTCTGCATCGTGCTCATAGTCCTGGGCGCTGCGATCTTCATCGCCGGCGCCGCCGCGGCGGTAATACTGCGCCGCCGTTCGCGTCAGGGCGCGCGCTAAGCGTTCAGGATGATGGAGACCGCGCCGGTGGCGAGCCAGTTTTCCGCCTGCCCGGCGGACGGGCCCTCGGCCTGCCCTTCGGCGTTGCGCACGAAGAGCTCGTATTCGCCCTCGGGCAGCTTGCCGAGGCTGCCCGAGCCGCCTCCGCCCCGGACGGCGACGGCATATTCGACGCCCTGCGCGTCGCGCAGGCCCAGCTCCAGCCGGAGCCCGCTCCTGGCGTAGCTGTACACATACTGCACCTCGGCCGCGTCCTCCGTCACGCTCACGAAGCCGGGGAAGCTCTGCTCCGCGCCGGGCGCCAGTTCGGAGAAGGCCGCAGTGTCAGACCAGAGCCTGCGGTCGCCTATCTGCCTGTCCACGCGCAGCAGCGCGGCCCCGGCGGCGAGGAGCACCAGCAGCAGCGCGCAGGCCGCGGCCGGCGCACTTTTCTTTTTGTAACGCATGATACACCTTATCCTTTCCTCGGCGGCGCGGCCGCAAAAGCCGCTGCCGGCCGACGGCAACGGCCCGCGGCGCTCCGCAAACGAGATGAGCGTGAGCGCATAGTCCCGCCGGCTGCAGCCGGAGCGGGCGAGCACCGCCTCGTCGCAGGCAAGCTCCAGGTCCCGCCCGGCCAGCGCGTACATGAGCCAGACCAGCGGGTCGAACCAGTGCAGGCAGAGGCAGAGCGCGAACAGCTGCTTTTTGAGCGCGTCAAAGCGCCGGATGTGGACGTATTCGTGCAGCAGCACGGGCCCGGGCAGCCGCGCGCTTCCCGCCCCGGCGAGCTCCGCGGGCAGCAGGATGACCGGCCGGAAGACGCCGCAGGTCATGGGCGCGGCCAGCCGGCCCGAGGCCCTGAACTCCACCCTGCGCCGCAGCCGGAGCTCTCCGGGCAGGGCGGAGGCAAAGCCGCCGCCGCAGGGCCGGGCCTGCCTCAAAAGGCGCAGGCTGCGGATGTGGCCGAGGCCGAACCAGGCCAGCATGGCCGCCGCGCCCGCAAGCCAGAGCAGGAACAGGCCGGAGGGCCCGGAGCCCGCCTCCGGCGCCGCCCCGGCAGCCGCCGCGCCGGCCGCCTGCACCGCCCCTGCGGCGAGGTCGAGCCCGAGCACGAAGCCCAGGCGCAGCGGAAGGGAAAAGGGCAGCAGCAGCCGCAGCGCGGCGACCAGCCAGAGCGCCGGCAGCACCCGCTTGGGCAGCGTCCGGAGCAGCAGCGGCCGCGCCAGGGCGATGAGCAGGCAGAGCGCCCCGCCTGCAAGGCTCATCTGCAGCAGGTTCAGCATCCCGGCTCCTCCAGCTCGTCCACGAGCCGCCTGAGCCTCACGGCCTCCTCCTTCGTGAGCCGCCTGCCGCCCAGCAGCGCGGCGAAAAGCTGCTCCGGCGCGCCGTCAAAGAGCTTCGCCGCCAGCTCGCTGGCCTCGGCGCGCTGCACCTGCTCGCGCGTGACCAGCGCCCGGCAGAGGAAATTCGGCTCCGAACGCTGCACCGCGCCCTTCGCCACGCACTTTTTTATCACCGTGTAGCTGGTGTTCACATTCCAGCCCGCAGCCTTTTCCAGCGTCTCCGCCACCCGCCGCGCGGGCAGCTCGCCCTCGCGCCAGAGCACGTCCATGACCTTCAGCTCCGAATCGTACAGCTTCATATGCAGGCCCTCCATACTATCGCAGTAGTATAAATCTATACTATCACAATAGTATGGACGCGTCAAGGGAAAGCCCCGGACGCCGGTATGGCGCCGGGGCTCCTGTCATTTTTCCGGGGCCGGGACGCCGCCCTGGGCCATGCAGCAGTCGATGAAGTGCCGGGCGGGGCGCGAGAGCGGGACGTCGCGCAGGTAGGCCAGGTAGAGCGTGGTGCGCAGCTCCGGGACGATGGGCACGGCGGTGAAGGGGCGCGGGGAAGCGGCGTGCCGCTCAAAGAGCAGCGCCACGCAGCCGCCCTTCGTGACCATGTCGAGCACCGCGTCGAGGTTATGGCTGTTGAAGAGCACCTGCGGGGTGAAGCCCGCCTCGCGGCAGGCCTGCACGCAGAGGGAATAGGGCAGGGTGTCCTTTTTGATGAGGGCGAAGTGCTCGTCCCGCAGGCGGGCGAGCTCGATGCCGGCCGAGCCCTCGAGCGGGTGGCCGGGCGGCAGGACCGCCACGAGCCTGTCGGTGCAGAAGGGCAGCTTGACGAGCCGGGCTTCCTCTCCGGCGTCGTGCTCCAGGCGCCCGGCGCTGTCGCGATAGATGGCCAGGTCGCATCTGCCGGCCAGGAGCTCCTCGCGCACGACCAGGCTGTCCGCCTCGTTCGTGTGCAGCTGCACCTTGGGGAAGTCCTGCTGGAAGCGCACGAGCATGTCCACGATGTTATAGGGCGCGAGGGCTGGGATGGAGGCGATGGTCAGCTCCTCCTCGTCCCGGTGCAGCATGCTGTAGGCCGCGCTCTCGTATTCGTATTGCAGGCGCGCGATGGAGCGGGCATAGGGCAGCATGCGCCTGCCGAATTCGGTCAGCTCCACGCGCCGCGAGCTGCGCGCAAAAAGCGGGGCGCCCAGCTGCTTTTCCATGGTCTGGATGTGTTTCGAGAGGGAGGACTGCCCGATAAACAGCCGCTCCGCCGCCGCCCAGTAGTTTTTGGTCTCGGCCAGGGTCACGAACTCGCGGAAATAGGATATGTCCATCTGCCGAGCACCTCCTGTGAGCGAATCGATTCCGATGTGGAATCAATTGTAGCAGGAAAAAGAATTGCCTGTCAATATTGGCCGAAATATAATTTTGAAAAGGGGCTGCCGTCTGGCAGAAACCACAAGAGATCATGCGGAGGCGATGGGCATGGAGCTGGACAGGCTCAGGGACAAGCCTTTTTATTTGGACGAGGGCCGGCTGGCCTGGGTAAAGGAGCGCCTGGCCGGGATGAGCGCGCAGGAGAAGGCGGGCCAGCTCTTCTGCGTGCTGGGCGATGCGGAGAGCCCGGAGAGCCTGGCCGAGCTGGTGGGCGAGTTGAACGTGGGCGGCGTACTGTTCCGGCCGGCGCCGGCGCAGGAGCTGCGGCGCAGGTTCGCGGAGCTGGACGGGCTGGCGAAGCTGCCCCTGCTCAAGGCGGCCAACCTGGAGGAGGGCGGCTCGGGCGCGCTGTCCGACGGCTGCTGCTTCGGCTCGCAGATGCAGGCGGCCGCGGCGGACGACCCCGGCTGCACGGAGGACTTTGCCCTGGCCTGCGCGGCCGAGGCGCGCAGCGTGGGCATAAACTGGAGCTTTTCGCCCGTGGTGGACGTGGACATGAACTTCCGCAACCCCATCACCAACGTGCGCACCTTCGGCAGCGACCCGGACCGGGTGCTGGAAAACGCCCGGATCTATGTGCGGACGCTGCAGCGCTTCGGCATCGCCGCCGCCTGCAAGCACTTCCCGGGCGACGGCGTGGACTACCGCGATCAGCATCTCCATCCGAGCTACAACGACCTGTCCGCCGAAGACTGGTACGCCAGCTTCGGCCGCATCTACAAGAGCCTCATAGACGAGGGGCTTTTGAGCGTCATGGCGGGCCACATCGTCCAGCCGAACGTGATACGGGCGATAGACCCGGCCGCCGGGCCGGAGAAGCTGCTGCCCGGCAGCCAGTCGCGGGAACTGCTCACGGGCGTGCTCAGGGAACGCTTCGGCTTCAACGGCCTCATCATCAGCGACGCGACCATCATGGGCGGCTATACGATGAGCCAGCCGAGGCGCAGGGCCATACCCGCGAGCATAGAGGCCGGCTGCGACATGCTCTGCTTCGGCACCGACATCCGCGAGGACATAGGCTATGTGCTGGAGGGCCTGGAGAACGGGCTGCTGAGCGAGGCGAGGCTGGACGAGGCGGCGGCGCGCATACTGGCCCTGAAGGCCAGGCTGTCCGGGGAATATACCCTGCCCGATATAGACATACCTGCCGCGCGCCGGCGCTGCGCCGGCCGGGCCGCGACCCTGGTGAAGGATATACAGGGCCTTGTCCCGCTGCGGCCGGAGGCCTATCCCGACATCCGGCTCGTGAGCCTGGGCCAGGACGAGACGCCCGAGGGCTCGCTGAGCGGCATGGCCGCCGCCTTCCTGGAGGGCCGGGGCTTCCGCGTGGAGCGCTACGAGCCCCTGCGCGACGAGCTGCACGGCACACGCGGCCTGCCAGCAGGCAGGCTGACCCTGATGCTGTGCAACCTGTCTGCGGCCAGCAACCAGACCACCGTGAGGATACAGTGGTGCCCCAAGCACGCCCTGGAGATACCCCGCTTCGTCTGCGAGGAGGCCACGGCCTTCATCTCCTTTGCAAACCCCTATCATCTGCAGGACGTGCCCCGGGTGCGGACGTATATAAACGCCTACACCGCCACCCGCGACACCGTGGAGGCGGCGCTGGAGCGGCTGCTGGGCGAGGCCCCGTTCACCGGGCGGAGCCCTTCGGAGCCCTTCTGCGGCCTTTACGACACCAGGCTTTGAATCGGAAAAGGAGGAACTTATGGACCATCGCACAGAGATACTCGACCTGCGCGGGGCGCTGGAGGCCCTGCGCGCCGAGCCCGGCCAGCTCATAGAGACGGAGGTGGAGGTCGACCCCATGGCGGAGCTCTCCGGCGTGTACAGGTACGTCGGGGCCGGCGGCACCGTCATGCGGCCCACCCGCGTGGACGGCCCGGCCATGCTGTTCAAAAACGTAAAGGGCCACCCCGGCGCGAGCGTGGCCATAGGCGTGCTGGCCAGCAGGGCAAGGGTGGCGAAGCTGTTCGGCTGCGGCAAGGAGGAGCTGGGCCGCCTGGTGCGCGACTGCGCGCAGGCGCCCGTCCAGCCCGTGGTGACGAAGGGCCCCGCCCCGGCGCAGGAGGTGGTGCACCTGGCCTCGGAGCCGGATTTCGACCTCTCCCGCCTCATACCCGCGCCCACCAACACCCCGGTGGACGCCGGGCCCTACATCACCCTGGGCATGTGCTACGCCACCCATCCCGACACCGGCCTGAGCGACGTGACCATACACCGCATGTGCATCCAGGGCCGGGACGAGCTCTCCATCTTCCTGCAGCCGGGCTCGCGGCACATAGGCGCCATGGCCGAGCGGGCCACGGAGCTGGGCCGGCCACTTCCCATCTCCGTCTCCATAGGCGTGGACCCGGCGATCGAAGTGCTCTCCTGCTTCGAGCCGCCCACGACCCCGCTGGGCTTCAACGAGCTCTCCATAGCCGGGGCCCTGCGCCGCAGGCCCGTCGAGCTCGTGGACTGCGTCTCCATCGCCGAAAGGGCCATCGCCCGGGCCGAGTACGTCATCGAGGGCGAGATCCTGCCCGGCAGCAACAATGTCGTGGAGGACCGCAACTCGCACACGGGCTTCGCCATGCCCGAGTTCCCGGGCTATAACGGCCCGGCGAGCCGCGAGTGCTGGCTGCTGAAGGTCAAGGCCGTGACCCACCGCAGGTCGCCCATTATGCAGACCTGCATAGGCCCCAGCGAGGAGCATGTGAACATGGCCGGCATCCCCACCGAGGCCTCGATCCTCGGCATGATAGACCGCGCCCTGCCCGGAAAGGTGCTCAACTGCTACGCCCACCGCTCGGGCGGCGGCAAGTACATGGCCGTCCTCCAGTGCCGGAAGACGGTACACACGGACGAGGGCAAGCAGCGCCAGGCCGCCCTGCTGGCCTTTTCCGCCTTCCCGGAGCTCAAACACGTCATACTCGTGGACGAGGACGTGGATATCTTCGACAGCGACGACGTGCTCTGGGCCATGAACACCCGCTTCCAGGGCGATGTGGACGTCGTGACCATACCCGGCGTGCGCTGCCATCCGCTCGACCCCAGCTCCAACCCGGCCTATTCGCCCTCCATAGCGGATACGGGCGTCTCCACCAAGACCATCTTCGACTGCACGGTGCCCTTCGCCCTCAAGGAGCGCTTCAGGCGCGCGCCCTTCCTGGAGCTGGACCCGGAGAAATGGCTCCATGGCTGAACGGCTCATAATAGGCATGAGCGGCGCGTCGGGCGCGCCGCTGACGGTGGAGCTGCTCAGGCAGCTGCGCAGCCTCCACCCGGAGGTGGAGAGCCACCTGGTAATGACCAGGGGCGCGGAGCTGAGCCTCAGGCAGGAGACGGGCCTGGGGCCCGAGGCGCTGGAGGCCCTGGTGAGCGTGCGGCATGCCAACGACGATATCGGCGCCTGCATAGCCTCGGGCAGCTACGCGGCCATGGGCATGCTCGTGGTGCCCTGCAGCATGAAGACCGTGGCGGGCATCGTGTCGGGCTACTCGGACAACCTGCTGCTGCGGGCGGCGGACGTCTGCCTGAAGGAGCGGCGCAGGCTGGTGCTCGCCGCCAGGGAAACGCCCCTTTCCACGGTACACCTGCGCAACCTCTGCGAGGCCAGCCGCCTGGGCGCGGAGATCCTGCCGCCCATGCTGACCTATTACGACCGGCCCGCCAGCCTGGAGGACTGCACCCGCCGCATGGCCGCGCGGCTGCTCTCGCGCTTCGGGCTCGGCGGCGCGGACGACGTCTGGACGGGCCTGGACTGAGCCCGGCGTTCAGCCGCCGAGGATGCGCCCGGCGGTGGAGATAGTCACGACCCGCCAGGGGATGGGCTTGCCGCTCTGCTGCAGGGCGCGCTTGACGGCGAGCTCTATGCCGCCGCAGCAGGGCACCTCCATGCGCAGGACGGTGACGCTCCTTATGTCGTTTTGCCGCAGTATCTCCGTCAGCTTCTCGCTGTAGTCCACGGCGTCCAGCTTGGGGCAGCCGTTGAGCGTAATCTTCCCGCGCATGAACTCGTCGTGGATGTTCGCGCAGGCGAAGGCCGTGCAGTCGGCGGCGACGAGCAGCTTCGCGCCCTTGAAATACGGCGCGTTCACGGGCACGAGCTTGATCTGGCAGGGCCACTGGGCCAGCCCGGACACGGCAGGGCCCGCCGGGGCCGGCCTCTCGCCCTCGGGCTCGCGGCGCAGCAGCTTCGCCTGATGGCCCGGGCAGCCCTGGAAGCTGCGCTGCAGCCTCCGGTTTTCCATGTGCTCGCGCACCGCCTCGGCGTCGTAGGCCGCGGCCTCGCGCTCCTCAAAGGTGATGGCGCCCTCCGGGCAGGCCGGCAGGCAGTCGCCCAGGCCGTCGCAGTAATCGTCCCGCAGCAGCTTCGCCTTGCCGTCCACCATGCCGATGGCGCCTTCGTGGCAGGCCTCGGCGCAGGCTCCGCAGCCGCTGCACCTTTCCTCGTCTATGTGGATTATCCTTCTTTTCATACCAATGCTCCCTTCGCCTTGAATTCCTGGGCCCACTATACTATAATCAGAGGCGGAAGTCAGTTGTTTCTACAACATCTGAGGTGGGACATGGAGATAATTTTGCCGGAAACGGAGCTTTTTGAGGGCATAGACGAGGCGGGGCGGCTGGCGCTGCTGGACTGCCTCGGCGCGGTGACGGCGGAGTACCGGAAGGGCGGGCAGATCCTGGGCGAGGGCGGCGTGACGGAGGAGCTGGGGCTGGTGCTCTCGGGCATGGCGCTCATCTCGCACGCCGACGCCTGGGGCACCGAGAGCGTGCTGGGCCATGCGGGCCCGGGCTCGGTGTTTGCGGAGGCCTACGCCTGCGCACCGGGCGAGCCGCTGCTCATCCGGGTGACGGCGGCGGAGGACACGCGGGTACTGTTCATAAACGCCGGCAGGCTGCTGCGGCCCTGCGCCGCGGCCTGCGCGCCTCATTCCCGCGCCCTGCTCAACCTGCTGGGCATCTGCGCGCGCAAGAGCCTGCAGCTGTCGCGGAAGATACTGCACACCGGCCCGAAGACCATCCGGGGCCGGCTCATGAGCTATTTTTCCGACTGCGCCGGGCAGGCGGGCGGCGCCAGCTTCACCCTGCCCTACAAGCGGCAGCAGCTGGCCGATTACCTCGGCGTGGACCGCAGCGCCCTGTGCGCAGAGCTGTCGAAGATGCGCCGGGACGGGCTCATCGAATACGAAAAAAACCGCGTGACGCTCAAGACCTGAGCGCCGCGCGGCATTTTTTTATCCCGGTATTTACACTATGAGCCTCACGGCGGCGTGGGCGTTTTCTATCCTCACGTCCGAGCAGACCCCGCCCGGCTCGCCGTCGCGGGTGAAGGGCACGGGCTCGGCGAAGGTGAAGCGGACGCTCCGGGCCTTTTGGATGCTCAGCATCTCGCCGTTGTAGTTTTTCGACACGGCCTGGGAGACCAGGGCGTTCAGGTCGGCCAGCGTGGCGGGGTATTTCACGAGCGCGACCTCGAAAAAGCCGTCGTCCAGGGCCACCATGTCCGGGTCAAGCTTCACCAGGCCCGCCACGGAGGTGGAGTTCGTCACGCCGCCGAAGATGTAGTCGCCCTCGACTATCCTGCCGTCCAGCTCCACCTGCGCGAGGTAGTGCGGCAGCTTGGGCAGGCGGTTCATGCCCTCGAGCAGGTAGGCCAGGTGCCCCAGCGCCTGCTTGGACTGCTGCGGGGTCTCGTAGCTCACGTCCGTGAAGGCGCCGAAGGCCGCGACGTAGGTGAAGTATCTGTCCTCGCCGAAAACGCCGATGTCCCAGGCCCGGGGCGCGCCCTCGGCGATGCGCCGGGCGACGGCGGCGGGGTCGTTCTTGGGCAGCTTGAGGGTCGTGGCCACGTCGTTCGCCGTGCCGAGCGGGAAGTAGCCTATGGGCGGGCGCTGCTCAGGCGGCAGGGCCATGAGGCCCGAGGTCACCTCGGAGAGCGTGCCGTCCCCGCCCAGGCAGCAGACCAGGTCGTAGCCCGCCGACAGCTGCGCCAGCTCGATGGCCTCGCCCGCGCGGGACGTGAACCTCAGCGTCGGCTCGTAGCCCGCCGAGTGCAGGGTGAAGAGCGCCTCGCCCAGGCCCTGCTTGTACATGCCCCGGCCCGCGACCGGGTTGATTATAAAGAATAAACGTTTCAATCCATACACCTCACATGATGCTCAGATAGCGCTCGCCGGTGTCCGGCAGCAGGCAGACGACGTTCTTGCCCGCAAACTCGGGACGCTTTGCCAGCTCGCGCGCCGCGAAGGCCGCAGCGCCGGAGGACACGCCGCACAGCAGCCCCTCCTTCACCGCCAGCTCGCGCATGGCCGCGAGCGCGTCCTCGTCCGTGACGGTCACGACCTCGTCGTAGACCGTCGTGTCCAGCGCCTCGGGGATGAAGTTCGCGCCTATGCCCTGGATGGCGTGCGCTCCCGCGCGGCCTTCGGTCAGCAGCGGCGAGGAGGCCGGCTCCATCGCCACGATGCGGATGGAGGGGTCGCGCTCCTTGAGGTAGCGTCCCACGCCCGTTATCGTGCCGCCCGTGCCCGCGCCGGCGACGAAGGCGGCGAGATCGCCGTCCGTGTCGCTCCAGATCTCCGGGCCCGTGGTCTCGTAATGCGCCTGCGGGTTCGCGGGGTTTGAAAACTGCCCGGCCACGATGCTGCCGGGGTTTGCCGCGGCGATCTCCTCGGCCTTCGCCACGGCGCCGGACATGCCCTCCGCGCCAGGGGTCAGCACGACCTCGGCCCCGTAGGCCGCTATGAGCTTTATGCGCTCGGCGCTCATGCTGTCGGGCATGACTATGACGGCCCTGTAACCCAGCACGGCCGCTATCGCCGCAAGGCCGATGCCGGTGTTGCCGCTCGTGGGCTCTATGACCACGCCGCCCTTTTTGAGCCGGCCCTCGCGCTCCGCCGCGCGCAGCATCGAGAGCGCCACGCGGTCCTTGGCGCTGCCCGCCGGATTCTGGCGTTCCAGCTTGGCGAGGACGCTCAGGCCGGGAGCAAATCTTGACAGCCGCAGCAGCGGCGTGCCGCCTATGAGCTCGGTGATGTCGGAATATATTTTTGCCATGGCGCGCCTCCTCTGTTAAATGGTGTTGAAAATTCGATCGACTATGAGTATAATACAGAGAAGCGGCCAAAGCAAGCCGCAAACGGTAAACGAAAGGGGACGCACCACATGGAGCGGCAGAGGATCTCGGGCATATACGCCGACGCAGCCGCGTTTGCAGACAGGGAGATAACGGTCTGCGGCTGGGTCAGGACAGTGAGGGACATGAAGAATTTCGGCTTCGTCGAGCTGAACGACGGCAGCAGCCACAAGAGCCTGCAGGTCGTGCTCGAGAGGGGAAATCTGTCCAATTACGACGAGATCGCGCGGCAGAACGTGGGCGCGGCCCTCATAGTGAAGGGCACGCTGGTGCTCACGCCCGAGGCCAAGCAGCCCTTTGAGCTCAAGGCGAGGGAGATCATGGTCGAGGGCGCTTCCACGCCGGACTATCCCCTGCAGAAGAAGCGCCACAGCGTGGAGTTTCTGAGGACGATACAGCACCTGAGGCCGAGGACGAACCTCTTCTCTGCGGCCTTCAGGGTGCGGAGCGTGGCCGCGGCGGCGATACACGAGTTCTTCCAGGGCAGGGGCTTCGTCTATGTGCACACGCCGATACTGACCGGCTCCGACTGCGAGGGCGCGGGCGAGATGTTCGGCGTCACGACCCTGGACATGAACGAGCCGCCGAGGACCGAGGACGGCGCCGTGGACTGGAGCCAGGACTTCTTCGGCAAGCACATGAGCCTGACCGTCTCGGGCCAGCTCAACGCCGAGAACTTCGCCATGGCCTTCGGCGACGTCTACACCTTCGGCCCGACCTTCCGCGCGGAGAAGTCGAACACCCAGCGCCACGCGGCCGAGTTCTGGATGATAGAGCCGGAGATGGCCTTCGCCGACCTCTCCGACTACATGGACAACGCCGAGGCGATGATAAAATACGTCATCACGAGGGTCATGGAGCGCTGCCCGCAGGAGATGGAGTTCTTCAACAGCTTTGTGGACAAGGGCCTGCTCGAGCGCCTGAACCACGTCGCGAGCTCCGACTTCGGCCGCGTGACCTACACCGAGGCCGTTGAGATACTCAAGAAGAACAACGACAAGTTCGACTACAAGGTCGACTGGGGCAGCGACCTGCAGACCGAGCACGAGCGCTACCTGACCGAGCAGGTCTTCAAGAAGCCCATCTTCGTGACGAACTACCCGAAGGAGATAAAGGCCTTCTACATGCGCCTGGACGAGGGCGGCAAGACCGTCGCGGCGGCGGACTGCCTGGTGCCCGGCATAGGCGAGATCGTCGGCGGCAGCCAGCGCGAGGAGCGGCTGGACGTGCTCGAGGCGCGCATGGCCGAGCTGGGCCTCGACCCGGCGGATTACTGGTGGTACCTCGACCTGCGGCGCTACGGCTCCTGCCGGCACGCGGGCTACGGCCTGGGCTTTGAGCGGCTCATCATGTACCTCACGGGCATCTCGAACATCCGCGACGTGCTGCCCCATCCCCGCACCTGGGGCTCGGCGGACTTCTGATAAGGCAAAAAAACTTCCCGGCTGCCACAGGCAGCCGGGAATTTTTGCGCCCTGAACTCAGAGTATGCGTTTAAACTGCTTGTCGAGCTCCTTTCGGCCCAGGGCCCAGGAGACGGGCCGCCCGTGCGGGCAGTAGCGCACCTCGCCCCGGCAGACCGCCCGGGCCAGGAGCCGCAGTTCCTCGGGCTCGGAGCTGCGCCCGGCCTTGATGGCGGCCTTGCAGGCCACGGTCTTGAGCACCTCGTCCCGCGCCGCGCTGCGGTCGGGCCGCTTGGAGGCCGCCAGGGCCTCGGCCGCCTCCTCGATGGCCCCGATGGCCTCGTCCGGCTCCATGCCGCCGGGCACCGCGCGCAGGATGAAGCTGCGCTCGCCGTAGGGCTCCGCCTCGAAGCCGAGGCCGTTCACAAAGTCCAGCTCGGCCCGCAGCGCGTCCGAGGCCGGGCCCGAGAGCGTGAAGGGCAGGGGCTCCAGCAGGCCCTGACTCATGTATTCCGCGCCCGACTGCCTCAGGCGGTCGTAGATCATGCGCTCGTGCGCCGCGTGCTTGTCGATGATGACGAGCTCGTCCCCGTACTGGACGAGGATGTAGAGCTCCAGCGCCTCGCCGATGAGCCTCAGCTCAGGCTCCGCGCCGGTGAGGCCGGGCCCTGCCTGCGCGCCGTCCCCGGGCCCCGGCGCGGATACGGCCTCCGGCTCCGCCGGGGATACGGGCACGGTCCCGGGCCGGGCCCCGCCCGAGGGCTCGGAGCCGCCGTAGGCCGCGAGGGGCGCGTGGAGCATGTCCCCGCCCCGGCCCTTCGGCGGGGAGAAGGAATAGTTCGTGACGAAGCTGCGCTGGCCCTGCCCGGGCGTACCGGGGCTCTCGGGTCTGACGGCATAGGGGCTGTAGCCCAGGTTCAGCCGCGCGGGCCCGCCGGTCTCGGCCTTCCGCGCGGGCGAGGCCGCAAGCTCTTCCTCCTCCGGCCCGCCGCCGGGCTGCCTGGGCTGTTCCAGCGCGCCGAGCACGGCGTAGTGCACGGCGTCAAAGACGCGGCGCTCGTCGGAGAACTTGACCTCGGTTTTCGCCGGGTGGACGTTCACGTCCACCGCCGCGGCGGAGAGTTTCAGGTAAATGACGCAGGCGGGGTAGCGACCGGTCAGCAGCGTGCCCCGGTAGGCCTGCTCGACCGCGGCCTGGAGCAGCTGGGATTTGATGTAGCGCCCGTTGCAGAAGAAAAACTGCGCGCTGCGGCTGCCCCGGCCCGCCGCGGGCGAACCCGCGAAGCCCAGGACCTCCACCGGCCCCTCCTCCGAGCGGGCGGGCAGCATGGCCGAGGCGAGCTCACGGCCCAGCAGCGAGTATACGGCGCTCTCTGCCCGGCCGTCGCCGGGAGTGAAGAATTCCTCCGCGCCGTCCCTGATGCAGCGGATGCTGACCTCGGGCCTGCCCAGCGCGCAGCGCAGCGCGGCCTGGACGCAGGCCGTGCCCTCCGCCCGGTTGGACTTCAGGAACTTGAGCCGCGCCGGGGTGTTGTAGAAAAGGCCCCTTATCGTGATGCTGGTGCCCTCCGGGCAGCCGGCCTCGTGCATGTCCGTGATGTCGCCGCCGTCGAGCAGCAGCCTCGTGCCGCTGCCGGCGCCGCGCTCGCGGGTCAGCAGCTCGACATGCGAGACGCTGCCTATGGCCGCCAGGGCCTCGCCACGGAAACCCAGGGTGCCTATGGCCTCCAGCCCGCGCTCGTCCCGGAGCTTGCTCGTCGCGTGGCGCAGGAAGGCTATGCCCGCGTCCTCGGGCGACATGCCGCAGCCGTCGTCCGTGACCCGGATGTATTCCGCGCCGCCGCCGCGTATCTCGACCGTGATGTTCCTCGCGCCGGCATCCACGGAGTTTTCCATGAGCTCCTTCACGGCGGAGGCGGGCCGCTCCACGACCTCGCCGGCGGCGATGAGATCCGCCACAAAGGGAGAGAGTATGTTTATCTTAGGCATGCTGCACCTCTTTTCACTGCGTCTATTATATTGTAAAGCCGTTGAACTTTCCAGAGTTAAATGTTAAAATATCTTGTTAACTGTTTTGGATCTTGGAGGCGGCATGGCTTACAAAAGGCTTGAGATCCCCGCTGCGGAACTTGCAAGGCAGCGGGAGATATGCGGAAAGATAAGGCAGGGCCTGGGCGGCAGGCGTCCCCTGGCCTTTGTGGATACCTACGGCTGTCAGCAGAACGAGGCCGACAGCGAGGCGCTGCGCGGCTATATCGAGCTCATGGGCTTCGGCTTCACGCAGGACGAGAACGAGGCCGAGCTCATCGTCGTGAACACCTGCGCCGTGCGCGGGCACGCCGAGATGCGCGTCTTGGGCAACGTCGGCGCCCTGGTGCACGCCAAGGCGAAAAACCCGCGGCTCATGGTCGCGGTCTGCGGCTGCATGGTGCAGCAGCCGCACATGGCGGAGAAGCTCAAAAAGTCCTTCCGGGTGGTGGACCTCTGCTTCGGCCCGCACGAGCTCTGGCGCTTCCCGGAGCTCTACGAGCGCGCGCTGACGAAAAAGGGCCGCGTGTTCGAGACCTCGCCCTGCGAGGGCGTGGTCGCCGAGGGCCTGCCCGTGCACAGGCAGGGCAGCGTCAAGGCCTGGCTCTCCATCATGTACGGCTGCAACAACTTCTGCACCTACTGCATCGTCCCCTACGTCCGCGGCAGGGAGCGCTCGAGAAAGCCCGGGGACGTCGTCGCCGAGGCCCGCGCCCTCGTCGCGGCCGGGTACAAGGACATCACCCTGCTCGGCCAGAACGTCAACTCCTACGGCAGGGACCTGGGCGCGGACGTGGATTTTGCGGACATAATAAGGCAGATAAACGACATACCCGGCGACTTCCTCATCCGCTTTATGACGAGCCACCCGAGGGACGCCACGGAAAAGCTCTTCCGCACCATGGCCGAGTGCGAAAAGTGCGCAAAGCACATACACCTGCCCGTGCAGTCGGGCAGCAGCCGGGTGCTCAAGGCCATGAACCGGCACTATGACAGGGAAAAGTACCTCTCGCTCGTGGACATGGCGCGCTCGTACATGCCGGACATCGTGCTGACGACGGACATCATCGTGGGTTTCCCGGGCGAGACGGCGGAGGATTTCGAGGAGACGATGAGCCTGGTGGAGCGCGTACGCTACGACGCGATGTTCACCTTCATCTACTCTCCGCGCGAGGGCACGCCCGCGGCGGCGATGCCGGACCCGGTCACGAGGGAGGAAAAGCAGGCCTGGTTCGACCGCCTGGTCGAGACGGCGAACGCGATCTCGGGCGAGAAGCACCGGGAATACATAGGCAGGCGCCTGCGCGTGCTGGTCGACGGCGAGACGGGCCGGGGCGAATATAACCTCTCCGCGCGCACGAACGGCGGCAGGCTGGTGCACCTCAAGGGCGCGCCGGAGCTCGTCGGGCGCTTCATAGAGGCGGAGATCACGGACGGGAACACCTGGGCGCTCTACGGCGTCCCGGCGGACTGAGGAGGTTTGAGGCATGGCTGACCTGACGCCGATGAAAAAGCAGTACAGGAGGATAAAGGACGAAAATCCCGACTGCCTGCTGTTTTTCCGGCTCGGCGACTTCTATGAGATGTTCGAGGAGGACGCGCAGAAGGCCTCAAAGCTGCTCGACCTCACGCTGACGACGCGGGACCGGAACAAGCCGCCCGAGGAGCAGACGCCCATGTGCGGCGTGCCCTATCACGCGGCTCAGACCTATATCAGCCGCCTGCTGGCGCAGGGCTATAAGATCGCCATCTGCGACCAGCTGGACGACAAGCCCGAAAAGGGCAGCGCGCTCATGCGCAGGGACGTGATAAGGATAATCAGCCCCGGCACGGTGACGGACGAGGGGCTGCTGGACGCGCGCAGCTCGAACTACATCTGCGCCGTGTATCTGGACGGGGACGGCGGCGCGGCTGCCTTCTGCGACGTGTCCACGGGCGAATTCTGCGCCGCGGCCTTCGAGGGCGCGGACAGCGTCGAGCACCTGTGCAACGAGCTGGGGCGCTTCGGGCCCCGGGAAGCGGTGCTGTCCGAGGACGCCGCGGGCTGCGAGCGGCTGAGGTTCTTCCTGGAACGCCGGCTCAACTGCCTCCTGGAGCCCGACGGCGGGCGTTTCCGGGCCGACGGCTGCGCGCAGCGCATGGCGGAGCGCTTTCCGGGCTCCGCGCCCTCGGAGCTCGTCGGCGGCAGCGAGGCGGCGGTACGCGCCTGCGGCGCGCTGCTGGCCTACGTCGCCGAGACGCAGAAATGCGACATGGCGAACATCCGCAGCATCGACCTGTTCGAGGGCGGCAAGTACATGGAGCTGGACTACGCCACGCAGCGCAACCTGGAGCTGACGCGCAATCAGAGCTCGGGCGAGCGCCGGGGCAGCCTGCTTTGGGTGCTGGACCGGACAAAGTCGCCCATGGGCGCAAGGACGCTGCGCTCCTGGATAGAGCGGCCGCTGCTCTCGCTTGTGGCGATAAAGCGGCGCCTCGCGGCGGTGACGGAGCTCAAGGCCGACGGGGTGCTCCGGGGCGAGCTCATGCTCTGCCTCGGGAACATAAGCGACATGCAGCGGCTCATGAGCCGCGTGGTCTACAGGACGGCCGGCGGCCGCGACCTCGCCACCCTGGGCGTCTGCTGCGCCCAGCTGCCGAGGCTGGCAAAGCTGCTGAGCGGCTGCAGCGCGGCGCTGCTCCGGCAGGTCGCCGATATGGACGCGCTGGAGGACGTCTGCTGGACCATAGAGCGCACGATAGCGGACGACCCGCCCATCACCGTCCGCGAGGGCGGCATGATCCGCGCCGGCTACTCCGAAGAGGTGGACCGGCTCCGCGGCCTGCGCGAGAACGGCGCCCAGCTGGTCTCCGAGCTCGAGGCCAGGGAACGCGAGCGCACGGGCATCAAAAAGCTCCGCGTGGGCTACAATAAGGTTTTCGGTTACTATATCGACATACCCAACAGCGTCGGCGCGGTGGAGCTGCCCCAGGAATACATCCGCAAACAGACCACCTCCACGGCCGAGCGCTATTTCACCGCCGAGCTCAAGGACCTGGAGACGGAGATCTCCTCCGCCTCAGAGCGGCTGTGCGAGCTGGAATATGACATCTTCTGCGAGCTGAGGGACAAGGTCGGCGCGCAGGTGGCGCGCATCCAGCAGGCGGCCCAGCTCGTCGGCATGCTGGACGCGCTCTGCTCCTTCGCCGAGGCGGCCTCGAGGTACAATTACTGCTGCCCCGAGCTGGACCTCTCCGGCGTCATAGACATACGCGAGGGCAGGCACCCCGTCGTCGAGCTGACGCAGACGGAGAGCCTCTTCGTGCCGAACGACACCTTCATGAACACGGGCAGCGACCGGGTCTCCATCATCACCGGCCCGAACATGGCCGGCAAGAGCACCTACATGCGCCAGACGGCGCTCATCTCGCTCATGGCGCAGATGGGCTCCTACGTCCCGGCAAAGAGCGCCACGCTCGGGCTGGTGGACCGGGTGTTCACGCGCATAGGCGCCTCGGACGACCTGGCGGGCGGTCAGAGCACCTTCATGGTCGAGATGACCGAGGTGGCGGACATACTCAAAAACGCCACGCGGCAGAGCCTCATAATCCTCGACGAGGTGGGGCGCGGCACCTCCACCTACGACGGCATGGCCATAGCCCGGGCCGTGCTCGAATACTGCGCCGACCCCAAGTGCCTGGGCGCGAAGACCATGTTCGCCACGCACTATCACGAGCTGACGGCGCTGGAGGACAGCCTCGAGGGCGTGCGCAACTACTACATCACGGCCAGGAAACAGGCCGGCGGGCTCATATTCCTGCGCAAGATAGTGCGCGGCGCGGCGGACGACAGCTACGGCATCGAGGTCGCGCAGCTGGCCGGGGTGCCCAAGCGCGTGGTAAAGCGGGCAAAGGCCTGCCTGGAGGAACTCAGCGCCGCCGCCGCTGCGCCCGGGGCCGGGCCGAGGCCCAGACAGGCGCAGGAGCAGCTCAGCCTGGGCGATACCGCGGCGGACGAGGTCGTCTCGCGCCTGCGCTTCGCCTCGCCGGATACCATGTCGCCCATAGAGGCGCTCAACCTGCTCTACGAACTCAAGAGAAAGCTGGAGGGCTGATGGAGAACCGACCCATTCCGAATACGGACTTTACCAACCTCATGTCGAAGGGCGAGCTCATCGCCGCCGCCATATACCTGCCCATACATGCCCTGGGCCTGCCCCTGGGCCTCGGCTGGCTGGCGGAGCGCATGCCCGCCCTCGCCGCCCTGGACAGCACGGGGCTGAACCTCGTTTATTACGGCCTGGGCATGGCCTATGTGCTCATCCTGCTCCGGTGCTTCCTGCGGCGGAGCTTCGACGCCGCGCTCGACGCCAAGGGCCGCTTCCTGCTGGGCATCATAGGCGGCTACGCCATGGACATCGGCCTGAGCTTCGTGATCTCGGCCCTGCTGCTGGTCTTCGGCCTCGAACTGGGCATGTCCCCGAACAACCAGGCCGTCATGGCCGAGGTGACGGCCGATCACAGGCGTATGGCCGTCATGGTCGTCGTCATGGCCCCGCTGGTGGAGGAGCCGCTGTTCCGCGGCCTGCTCTTCGGCTGCATCAGGCCCAGGAGCCGCGCCGCGGCCTACATCGTCTCGGCGCTGCTGTTCTCGCTCTACCACGTCTGGCAGTACGCCGTGATCTACGCCGACCCCGCCATGCTGCTCTACATCCTGCTCTACCTGCCCGTCTCCATCGGCCTCGCCTGGGCCTACGACCGCAGCGGCAGCATCTGGGCGCCCATGGTCATGCACGGCATAGTCAACGCCGTCAGCCTTTCCGTGCTCAACAGCGGGCTGTTCACGCTCTAAAAAATTTTCTGCAAGTTTACAAAAAATGCGTTGTATCCTTCACGCGGCAGTGATACGATCATGTGAATAAGGAGGGATCTCAATGGGTTTCTTTTCACGCGAATATCTGGAGCTGCTGGCCGAAAAATATCCGAATGAGGCGGCGGCCTGCTCCGAGATCATAAATCTGAACGCCATACTGACGCTGCCCAAGGGCACGGAGCACTTCATAAGCGACCTGCACGGGGAATACGGCGCGGTGCGGCATATACTGAACAACTGCTCGGGCGTCATACTGGAGAAGGTGCGCCGGCTCTTTGAGGAGAGCGAGGGCGAGGCGAAGTGCCGCGCGCTCTGCTCGGTCATCTACTACCCGAGGGCCGAGCTGGCCTGCCTGCGCGAGCGCGGCGAGCTCGACAACGTCAGGCTGCACGAGCTGCTCGAGCAGCTGTGCCTGCTGGCAGAGACGCTCTCGGGCAAATACACCCGCGGCTATGTGCGCAAGCAGATGCCGGCGGACTGGCAGTTCGTGCTCGACGAGCTGCTGCACATCCAGCGCGACGAGGACGCGAACCAGCACCGCTACCACGACGCCATCCTCGACAGCGTCATCGCCACGGGCTCGGCGGACGACGTCATAAGCGCCCTGGCCGAGCTCATAAAGAACCTCGCCGTGGACAGGCTCCACGTCGTGGGCGACATCTTCGACCGCGGCCCCGAGCCCGCGCGGATCGTGGACATGCTCATGAAGCACCCGAACCTCGACATCCAGTGGGGCAATCACGACATCCTCTGGCTGGGCGCGGCGGCGGGCAGCGCGGCCTGCATCTTCACCGTGCTGAGGATAAGCTACGACTACGGCAACACCATGACGCTGGAGCGGCGCTACGGCGTCTCCCTGCGGCACCTGGTCGAGTTCTGCGAGCGGGTCTACGGCGGCTCGGACAAGAAGACCGTGCACCAGGCCCTGTCCGTGCTGGGCTTCAAGCTCGAGGGGCGCATCATCATGCGGCATCCGGGCTACGAGATGAACGACCGACTCATGCTCAACCGCATAAACTACGAGGACTGGACGGTCGAGCTGGACACGGGCGTGTACCCGCTCAACACTCAGCAGTTCCCGACGGTGGACCCGAAGGACCCGTACCGGCTCACGGAGGAGGAGCAGGCGCTCGTGGACGAGTACGTCTCGGCCTTCAAGGAGAGCCAGCCCCTGCGCCGGCACCTCGATTTCATCTACAAGAAGGGCAGCACCTACCTGTGCTGCAACGGCAACCTGCTCTACCACGGCTGCATACCGATGACGCCGGACGGCAGGCTGGCGAGCGTGCGCCACGGCGGGCGCTGGTACTCGGGCCGGGCGCTCATGGACTACGCGGACGTCATCGTGAAGAGCGCCTGGGCGCGCGGCGACGAGTCGGCGCTCGACATGATGTGGTATCTCTGGTGCGGCAACAACAGCCCCTTCTCGGGCAGGGTGTTCCACACCTTCGAGCGCGCGGTCGTGGACGACCAGAGCACCTGGGTCGAGCCCAAGAACCCCTATTTCGACCACTGGGAGGACGAGAAGGCCGTCAAGATGATCCTCACCGAGTTCGGCATGGACCCCGAGACGGGCCACATCATAAACGGGCACACGCCGGTCAAGGCCAAGAAGGGCGAGAGCCCGGTGAAGGCCGGCGGCAGGCTGTTCATAATAGACGGCGGCTTCTGCAAGGCCTATCAGAAAACGACGGGCATCGCGGGCTATACGCTCATCTACAGCTCGCACGGCGTGCGGCTCAAGAGCCACCGGCCCTTCGAGGGCGTGGCGAAGGTGCTCAGCGAGAACGCGGACATGGAGTCGGATTCCGTGCCGGTGGAGTTTTTCCCGACACGGCGCTACATAGCCGACACGGACGAGGGCCAGCGGCTGAGGCAGAGGATAGACGCGCTGGAGGCGCTGCTGAACGCCTACCGCGCGGGCGAGATACAGCAGAAGTAAGCGCAGACAGAGGGGGACGGAGACATGAGCGGAGCATATGCGCAGCAGACAGCGGCGGAGGCCGCCTGCCCGCACTGCGGCGCGGCTGTGGCGCCGGAGGACAACTGCTGCTGGCACTGCGGCGAGCTGCTGCCGAAGGGCAGGAGCTGGTGCCCGGACTGCGGCCGGGTCTATGCCAACGGCGAGACGCGCTGTGCAAACTGCGGCGCAGCCACGATCCCCGGCGAGCCGCCTCAGGCCAGGCGGGCCGAGCCGGAACCGGAACCTGAACCGGAGCCGGAACGCGGGCGCAGCTATGACGGCGGCGCGAGCTACAACTACGACGAGCGCAGAAGCTATGACAGGGGCTATGGCTACGGCTATGACCGGGGCTTCGAGCACGGTTACCGGGCGGCGGACCGTGAGCTGCGGTCGCCGCGCGACTGGCTGCTGACGCTGATATTCTCGGCGGTGCTGGGCGTTTTGGGCGTGCACAGGTTTTACACGGGCAAGATAGGCACGGGCATACTCTGGCTCTTTACCGGCGGCTGCTTCGGCATAGGCTGGCTGGTGGACCTCATCGTCATAGCCTGCGGGCGTTTCCACGACAAGGAGGGCCGGCTCGTGGCCCCGCGCTGACTTGACAAGGCGCGGCGGATTTTGTAGAATGTAAGTCTTCAAAGAATGTGGAGAGGGTGCGAGAAGCGATATGGCAAAGGATAAGAAAGTAGAACAGATAACCGACATGGAGGTCGATTTCGCGCAGTGGTTCACGGACGTCTGCACCAAGGCGGAGCTGGTGGATTACTCGGGCGTGAAGGGGCTTTTCGTGCTGCGGCCCTATGGCTACGCCATTTGGGAGAATATACAGGCCGCGCTGGACAAGAAGTTCAAGGACACGGGGCACACGAACGTCTCGATGCCCATGCTCATCCCGGAGAGCCTGCTGCAGAAGGAGAAGGACCACGTCGAGGGCTTTGCGCCTGAGTGCGCCTGGGTCACCGTCGGCGGCAGCGAGGAGCTGCCCGAGCGGCTGTGCATCCGCCCGACGAGCGAGACGCTGTTCTGCGAGCACTGGAGCCATGTCGTGCACTCCTGGCGCGACCTGCCCTGCCTGTACAACCAGTGGTGCAGCGTGCTGCGCTGGGAAAAGACCACCCGCCCCTTCCTGCGCGGCCGTGAGTTCCTTTGGCAGGAGGGCCACACCATCCACGCCACCGCCGAAGAGGCCATCGCCGAGACCAAGCAGATGCTTGAGATCTACGCCGACACCTGCGAGAACCTGCTCGCCATGCCCGTGCTGCGCGGCGTCAAGACCGACAAGGAAAAGTTCGCCGGCGCTGAGGACACCTACACCGTCGAATGCATGATGCACGACCGCAAGGCGCTGCAGTCGGGCACGAGCCACTACTTCGGCGACGGTTTTGCCAAGGCCTTCAACATCACCTTCTCGGACAAGGAGAACAAGCTGCGCAGCCCGCACGAGACGAGCTGGGGCATGTCGACGAGGATAATCGGCGGCATCATCATGACGCACGGCGACAACAACGGCCTGGTGCTCCCGCCGAGGATAGCGCCCATACAGGTCGTCGTGCTGCCGATAGCGGCGCACAAGCCGGGCGTGACGGAGGCCGCCGAGGCGGTGGTCGAGCGGCTCAAGGCCGCGGGCATCCGCGTGAAGGGCGATTTCTCTGACAACTCCCCGGGCTGGAAGTTCGCCGAATGGGAGATGAAGGGCGTGCCGCTGAGGCTCGAGCTCGGGCCGAGGGATATCGAGGCGGGCGTCTGCGTCGCGGCGCGCAGGGACAATGGCGAGAAGGTCACGGTGGCGCTCGACGCGCTGGAGGCCGAGGTGCCGAAGCTGCTCGAGGCGGTGCAGCAGGGCCTGTTCGACAAGGCGAAGCGCAACCTGGACGAGCACACCTATACCGCGACGACGGTGGACGAGGTGAAGGACGTCATCGAGAACCGCGGCGGCGGTTTCGTGAAGACGATGTGGTGCGGGGACGAGGCCTGCGAGCTCAAGATGAAGGAGCTGGCGGGCGTGTCGAGCCGCTGCATGCCCTTCGAGCAGGAACACCTGGGCGACGTGTGCCCGGTCTGCGGCCGCGCAGCCAAGAAGATGGTCGTCTGGGGCGTGGCGTACTAAGCTTTTTGCCCCTGGTCGATGCAAAATAGTTAACCCCCTCCTGTGTGCTGAAAAAGCGTGCAGGAGGGGGTTTGGTTTATATATTCCACCCCATTTCTTTGGCCCTTGCCCAAAGAAACGGGGTGGAGCCCCAAAGAAAAGCGGCGTTTTATTGGGCTGGGAGGACCCTTCGTACCGTGTGCGTCCCACCCGCCTCTCCCTCCGGCCCTCTACGCCTACATGACGTTTGGGCGCGGGAAGGTTTGCTGCGTTTGATTTTACGGGGATGGCCGTCTTGGCTGACGATTGAGAATAAGGATGCAGCCGCCCCCATGGGGCGGCATTTTATTTCAAATATCGACTGACGTCGTCGATGCGGCAAGGGTCCGCATCTCCTCCGCAGTCTCTTTGTTGGCGTTGGTGGTGTCCGGAACGCTCCTCTGTAGGGGCGGGGTTCCATCCCCGCCCCTACGGCAACGCTTTGGGTAAAAACAACAACCACCCGTAGGGGTCGGCGTCCTCGACGACCCTTTGTAACGATATGCACGACGTCAAACCCAACGCGAAAACCTAACCCGTAGGGCGCATCGACCCCGATGCGCCGCCCGCACGCGGCCACGGTTACGCACCAATCCCTGTAGGGGCGGGGT
>CALXEH010000003.1 GCA_944387285.1 uncultured Oscillospiraceae bacterium
AAAACGGAACCCAAACAGTGTCGTTGGCGGACGTTTCTGCGGCTTTCGGTTCGGATTTGAAGTCCTGTACTCCACCAGAAAAAGTCCTGAAATCGTGAGATTTCAGGACTTTTTTGTTTTGGTCTGATATCATTGCTCAAAACTGCGATGGAGCTGCTCGGAGTCAAGCGCGCTTGCTCGGGAGCTTGGGGCTGACGCTGTGCGGCTGGGATGGTAGAGCTCCTCTCCTGCGCCGTGGGGGCGGCTTTACCTTTAGCTATCCCGGGAAATATGCAAATTAAGCATATTTGGCCGGATATATGTCTTGCAGCTGCGAAATAAATTGTATATAATACAAACTGTATCCAATTTGATGAAAACTGTCGGACAAAACCTTCAACAAAAGGATGTTTGTAAAATGGATGTATATTTCGAAGCTGTGCAGCGCGGTCTGAACATCGCGTTGGAGCCGATCTCGGGGTTCGTAGCCAAAGAGATGAGCGCTGCGTATGGAAATACATGGTGGGATAAGCTCCTGCAGGCCCAGGGAAACAACGCTTACGGCCTGCCTAAGTCAGGTACATACTCCGAGCTTGTGGATTCCATGGACATATCCTGCTGCGCACGCGCCATAAATAGCCGGATGTGGACGGAGGTCTTCAGCAGTAAAGTATCGCCGAGGTTCCGTACCCTCATCAACGAGCTGAGGGACGACCGCAACGTATTGGCTCATAAGGGCGGCAGGACCATAACTCAGGAGATGGCCGAGCGGAGCCTGGACACCATGGTGCGCCTCTGCTCTGAGATAGATGAGGAGGCGGCAGACGAGCTCAGGCAGATCTACCTCTCCGTGCGCGCAATGGCGCAGGATGGCATCAACGTCTTTGCCGGAGCGGAGCAGCCC
The DNA here is from genome assembly GCA_944387285.1 of uncultured Oscillospiraceae bacterium. Classification (GTDB taxonomy): domain Bacteria; phylum Bacillota; class Clostridia; order Oscillospirales; family Oscillospiraceae; genus Scatomorpha. Next base: position 884 of record CALXEH010000003.1, read on the forward strand.
TCGTCCGTCTCCGAATCCGGCGCGGGCGCTGAAGGCGGCCTGCTGCAGGACGTCGGCAGCGCGGACGTGGAAAAGACCACCCTGTCCAGAAAGATCACCTTCGGCGGCAAAACGCTCACTTATCCGGTCTACCGCGTCAAGCTGGGACGCCTTTACTATAACGACCAGAACGACCGCATCGCCACTTGGCTCTCGCGTTATGAGACAGAGCATGGCGAGCTCTCTCTGTCCAGGCTGGACAGAGAGAGCTATAATCGCACCGTGGAGGAGTTCATCTGCGAGAGCAACCCCGATGCCATCAAAAAAACCCAGAGCAATATCGCGTTGACCGGGCAAAGAGAGCCCGGCGTTGTGCTTTCCGACGGCCGGATAGTAGACGGGAACCGCCGCTTCACCTGCCTCAGGCGCCTGCAGCGCAAAACTGACGAGCCGCTGTGCTTTGAGACGGTTATCATGGACGCCGATTTCGGCAGGGACAGAAAGCAGATCAAGCTCCTGGAGCTGGCCATACAGCACGGAGAGGAGAAGAAGGTCGATTATGACCTCATAGACTACGCCGTGGGCACATATAGGGACATAGTGCAGACCGGGCTTCTCACCGTTGAGGAATATGCGGCCAGCACGAACGAGCCCATGGCAGACGTCAGGAAAAGGCTCGAGATAGCCGGATTTATCAATGAGTTCCTCGACTATATCGGCCTGCCCGGCCAATATCATATCGCCAGGGACAAACAGGTGTTCAGCGTTTTTCAGGAGATGCTGCCGATCACGAAAAAGTTCGGGGAAGAGCGCCGCGGCGAGCTCAAACGCACGGTATTCAACAACATCGTGCTCAAAGCCATACCGGACCAACGGAAATTCATCCGCGATATCAAGAATCTCGTGAAGTGTGAGACCTGCGAGCAGTATTTGGACGATACTGCGGATATACGCAGGGAGATGGGCGAAAAGCTCCGCGCGGCGAGCCCGGATTCCGAGGAGGCGCTGAACGCCTTCGCGGCGGGAAATGAACAGGCCATCAAAGAGTTTGCCACGCTGCACGAGATCGCGCTGCTGCGTTCCCGGGCCGCGGCAATAAAAAGCCGCCCGTCCGAAAACGTGAAAAAGTGTTTGGAGCTGCTGACGGATATCGACCCGCGCCTGTTCTTCAAGCTCGACGGAGAAGAACGCGAAGAGCTGAAGGCACAGCTGGAAGAGCTGATGAACGTTTCCAAAGACTTTACCGTCCAACTCGAACGCAGGGGACTTGACAAATGAAGGATGACGCATCTATAAGCCTGCTTCCCCTTTCGAGGCGCGCGGCCAACGCGCTCCAGCGCACCGGAGTACACACCTGGGGCCAATTGCGCCTGATGACCCGGGAAGAGCTCATTAATATACGGAACATAGGCGAAGGCACCTTGTCGGAGATCCTTGAATGTATAGACAGCCATCAGGCAGCCGACGACGCCGCGCTGGGGCCCGCGATAGCGGATATGGAGAGGCTGTCAGCCAGGGCGTATAACCTCCTGTCCTTTGCAGGCTACAGCTATGTATCCGAGATAGCCGGCAAGTCCATGGAGGAACTGCTGGAGATACCGCGCATGGACGAGATATGCGCCCGGGAGATAATGGACTGCTGTTCTGCATTCAAAGGTGCCTGCCCCGGCCCTGCCGGCCGGGATGCAGCAGCTGGAGATGGGCGGCCCTCTCTCCTGGACATGCTGCGCGCGCCGCAATACCATGACGCGATAGTTGAGTATGCAAGGGCGAACGACGCCCCTGTGGATTCGATCGTCAGCTCAAATCGTGCGAGGCTGGCCCTTGCCAGGGCGGGCTGCTTGAAGGTCAGCGATCTGCTCGGCCTGTGCGGGCAGGATATTTCAAACCTGCCCGGCCTGGGCGCCAAGAGCATAGAGCACATAGTCGAATGCCAGCGCCTCTACCTCGAGAAGCACGCCACGGGCATAAACGCTTATTTGAGAGGGTACAGGTCAGCCGCGTACAGCGACGGGGATCTCAGGTCGATGATACTCGAGCTGTATACGTCCCAGCCGTTCAGGGGCCTGAGCTTTGCCGACATCAGCGAGAGCCTGGCCCCGGCCGTGCAGGTGCGGCCGGAAAAGCTCAAGCAGATCATAGGTTCGCTTTTGGCCGGGAAAGAGCTGGAATATGTAGACTTCCGCTGCCACCGGGTCTATCCCAGGTGTATGGACTTCCTCTCCTCCTGCAGCTCAATGAGCGAGGACAACCGGGCGATACTTATGAAGCGCCTTCAGGGCATGAAACTCGAGGCCATCGCCCGGGAACACGGCATTACGCGCGAGCGCGTGCGGCAAAAGGTCAACTCGGCCTTCGGCAAGCTCCGGGCCTTGCTGCTGCAGGAAAAGGGCGTGTCGTACTTTGACGAGGATTACTACAAATACCTCTATGAGACGTATGAGATAGACAAAAGCGACGCCGTGGAATGGCTGGGCTTTACGGAGGCGACCTGCTCTTTCCTGGAGCTCATGGACATAAAGCCCGGGAAAAAACCGCTGGAGGAGGCGGTGGACGATCAGGAGCACCTGGATGCCGGGCTCAGAATAAGGATACGAAACTACCTCAACAGGGACAAGCTCTATGTGGACGGCACCTGGGTCGAGCTCAAGAGACGGGAAATAGAGCGGCTGGTAGTCCGTAAGTTTTGCCGCGAGAACACGACCTTTTCTGAGTATTATGAGCTCTACAACGACTTCCTGCGCAGCGAGAACGTGCCTTATGACGAGGAGCTGTATTACACACCGGCCGTCATCCGCTCGCGCAAGAACCGCATATCGGAGGCGGATTTCCTGCTGTGGAAGCTCAACGAGACCTTCAGGTACTACGACATCGCCGGCCGGGATTTTACCGAGCTGCTGGATGCGCTCAACCTCGACGCCTATGAGGATACAGAGCTGTCAACGGAAAAGCTCATGGCAGGGTATCCCGAGCTCATGGCAAAATACGATATCCGCGACAGGTACGAGCTGCACAACCTGCTCAGGAAGCTCGTGCCGGCCGGCAGCATGCACGACTTCAGGTGCGAGCGCATGCCTATCATCCGCTTTGGCAGCTTCGACCGCAGGGCGGCCATTTGGGAGGTCATCAAGACAAGCTCGCCGATAAGCCAGGAGGCCCTGCTCAAGAGCCTGAAGGAGGAGTTCGGCTATGATGAAGCGACGGCGATGGGCTCTTATCTGGCCCCATTCCAAAACTGCCTGTATCAGGGCGTGTACAGGGTGGACCAGAAGAAAATGCCGCCCGAACGGCTGGAGCAGCTCCGGCTCAGCCTTACGAATGAGCTGTATTCCATTGACGAGGTAAAGAGCATTTTTGCAGCCATGTTCCCGGACGCCGACCCGGAGGAGGTAAACGGGCTCAACCTGAAAACGGCGGGCATGACCGTCCTGAGCCAGTATGTGCTCACAGGCGGAGGCACGCTGGACGCCTGCTTTGAAAAAATGCTGACGGATGAGGACATTACAGACGTCTCACCCTACAGGCGAAAATACGGCCACGTCCAGGCCTTCCTGGCAAAGTTCCTGGAATTGAGGCGCGAACTCGAGATCATCGAATTCGAGCCGAACAAGATGATAAACGTGCGCAAGCTCGGGCAGGCAGGGGTGACAAAGGCCGACCTGCGTAAATTCTGTACCTCGGCGGCCGGGCGCGTCGCGGCAGGGGAGTTTTTCAACGCGGCCTCTTTGAGGCGCGACGGTCACGACGACCCGCTCTATGACCTGGGCTTTGACGACCTGTTTTATAACAATCTGCTCGCCGCGGACAGCCGCTTTTCCTCGGGCAGGGTCTTCGGCTGCATCGTTTTGCGCAAAGGGACAGAGAGCTTCACGACCGGCTCTTTCCTCAGCGAGCTCATACGTTCCCACGGCAGCATCGACCTTATCGACCTGGCCGACGAGCTCAAGGGCAGATTCGGCATATTCACAGGCGCGCCGATGGAGATAGTCTATAAGCTCTATGACTCAAACGTGTACTACGACAGCATACTCGGCCGGCTCTATGCGGACTTTGAGCTGTACTGCAGAGAACTCGAAGGGATGGGTGACGGGTGATGGAAGGCAGCTATGAAGGTATAAAACTCAAACTGCTCGCCGAGCTGGATAAGCTCCATGCGCGCAGGGAATTGGCCGGACACACGCCGTCGGACTATTTCGAGCCCGGCATGATGGAAAACCTGGACTGCTTTGAGGGCCTGTATTCGCCAGAAACCGGCGATATCACGCTTCGCTTTGAGGCAAGGGGCACGCGCTACGACGGGCGGACAGAGCAGATCGAAAAAGTCAGGGCCGGCGACGAGGTGGTCATAGTCCGCGACAGGGACAATAAATACAATCCCAACAACTTTACCATGGAGACTTTGCGCGGCAAAAACATCGGCAACATGCCCGCCGAACTGTGCAACGTCATGGCGCCGCTTTATGACGCCGGGCTGCTCGAGTTCACAGCCTCGGAAGTGAGCTATGTGGAGCCGCTGTCAAAGCGCAGCCGCTACGCAAAACAGGCGGTGCTGTTCGTCGAGCTGCGCGGATCGCTGAAGGCTCCGTCAGACGCCGGGGAATAGGCGGACGCCATGCCGTCCGGCCACGCGCACAGTTTGCAGATACATCACATTATTATGCCGGGCCTCGCAGCGATGACTGCGGCGGCAGGCTTTAAAGGAAGTGTTGACAATGTCAAATTATAAGATCCTACGCGGCAGCACACCATTGACGCAGGCCGAGCAGGACAGCATCGTGGTCGTGGACGACAGGTTCTCCATCCTTGTCCCGCAGGGGATGATGTTCTCCTCGGACAGGGACGAGCTGCCTGACAAGGCGTTCATCCTCTTTTCAACTGACGGCGAGGGCGAGATGTCCGACCCCTACGACATTGAATTCTACAGCTCCGCCAGGGTGAGGCTGTGCATCAATTCCGGTTTCAAGCCTTTCAACGGCACGGCCGACTTTTCAAATGAGCAGCTGCGCCAAGCCATTGCCAAAACCTGCATCGACAACCTGAGCGGGATCTTGGGCGCCTTGAGCAAAATGACGGGCGTCAAGAGCCTGCCGCCCTTCGTCGTGAAGAACGATGAAGAGGCTGTGGTCGTGGCTGCCACCAATGGAGTTATGGGCAACGCAGGCTTCATGCTGGCCGTCCCCTCTGGGCTTTATACTGGTATGTACCGCGTCTCCGGCGTTGAAAGCCCGGGCAAGGCCTCCTCAAAGCCCGCCTCGCCTGCTGAATTCAAGGCCGCGGCCGAAGAACTGCTGGGCAGCATCGGCGGCCCTCAGCCCAAACAGGAGCCTGCCTGTCCCGCCGCGCCTGAGCCCGGGCAGGCCGAGCCCCAAGAGTCAGCTGAGGAAGCGGCGGATGACGGCGGGCAGCCCGTGGCCGCGGGCGCGTTTATTGCCCCGGTACCGCCGGGGATGGCCTGCGCCGTCAGCGGTTCCGGCATGCCCGAGGATCTGAGCGGCAGGTTTGAGCTCATCTGCATCCCAGCGGGCCATGCTTCCGGTTTTGCCGGCTATGAGAGCGCCCCGGTCAGCATCACCGTGGGCAAGCCGAAGTGGAACGCGCCTGTCGGGGTCATACTCGAGAGGAATATCGACGGCGCCAGCCAATTCACCGCAGCGCTTATAGCCGAGGCTGCAGGGGCAAAGCCGCCTGCTGACTTGCTCAAGGCCGCAAAGCAGGAGCCGGGCTTCCTGACCTGTTTTTGCCCCTGCGCGGACGAAGGCGGAGAGGGTTGGAGCTCCGATTCCTTTGCCTTCCTGATAGCCGCGGGTGAGTTTTACTACACCGGTAATTACCGCTTCGGCCAGGGCGCCGGCAGGGAAAACGAAGTCGAGGGCTGGCTGCGCAGCCTCAGCTTTGCCGGGGATAAGGCGGCCGAACAGGTGCTCCTGCCCATCGCCCGGGAGCATCTCGGCCCATACTGCGGAGCAAACGGCAAGGTGGACGCCCTGACGGTAGCCGAGCTCTTTGCCGACGACGTCATTTTCTTCCCGGAAAAGCCCTTCGACCGTACCCCGGCGGGCCTGAACCTGAGCCCGCAGTTCAATCTCGCAAAGCAGGACGAGCATCCCTTCATCCGGGACCATATGAACGAGCTGATGTACTCGATGCTGTGCCTGTTCTTCCGCCTGGACAACTGCGAGGAGCTCTCCGTGCCCGGCGGCAGGCTGCACCCGGAATTGCTGGTCCCGCTGCTGGACGACAGGCTGACCGGCCTGAGCTTTCTCAATCTCATGGCCTACCACCTGGTCAAGATCGTCCGCAGCAAGGATGACGGCAGCCGTTTTTCCGTCTATCTCGACCGCAACGTTGCCGCCGGTATGCCCGACGCCTTCCGGTACACCTGCAATTTCATACGCATAGCAAGGGGATACAACGGCATCGAGGGCCCCTTTACCGTGGAATTTGCCGCTGCGGCGTATCTGGGCGGGCCGATATCCGAGCCTCTCGACCCGGTGGCCGGCTCCGCGGAGGAACTGCTGTCCGACGGCCTGCTCCAGTTCACGGTCAGCGGCAGCGGCGAGATCCTTCGGGAAGCCGTCCCGGACGTCGAGCCCTCAGCCGCATGTGCGGCCGAGCGGGCTGCCAAGGAGGAGGAATTCAAGGTGCGCAGAGAGGCAAGGGAAGCCCGCGAAGCGGAGGACGCCAAGGCAAGGGCTATGGCCAAGGAGATCTGCGAAAAGTTTGAATCCGCGCGCTTACGCACGATCATGATGATGAGCCGCAAGCCGGGCCATGGCATGAAGGAGAGCCTTGTGCAAAGCTTTGGAAAGGAAACGGTAGACACCCTGAAAACCAGCCTGATGAGCTATGCCTCCGTCAAAGCCGCGGTCTCAGCCGATGCGGCCCTGGAGATAGTCAAGGCGTTGCAGCGGATACTCGATTCTGTTGACGGCTTGTTCATAGACGTCACGGGAAAAGATGCGCAAACCGCACCCAGCTTCTTGTATAAGCCCTCTTTCGATATATCCAGGCTCGTGGTTATGCTGGACACGGAAGCCGCCGCGCTCAAGGAGCGCGCGGGCAAGGAGCGCGATGAGCTCAGCCGCCAGGAACAGGAGGAAGCGGCCTGTGCGCAGGCCTGGAAACTCGGGATGTCGTCGGCGGAACTGCTGGAACGCCAGAACTCATAAGCAAAGCAAAAAGGCCGCGAAACGCGGCCTTTGCCTTTAGCGGCGGCGCATTCGCGCCGCCGCACATATTTTACACGGCCTGGGTAAAGCGCATGAGTATGACTGCCGCCTGGGCCCTGACAGCCTGGCCTCCGGGATCCAGTACGGAGCTGCTAACGCCGGTGATCAGGCCGCTGCCGACGGCCCAGTTCATGGCCTGCCGCGCCCAGCTGCCGGTCTCGGCGCCGTCCGAGAAAGCGGAGAGCGTGTCTTCCGCCGCGGGCTTTGCCGCATACCTCCACAGCATGGCCGCCAGCTGTTCGCGGGTTATTGCGTCGTCGGGGCGGAAGCTGCCGTCGTCATAGCCCTCGGCTATGCCCTCCGACACCGCCCAGGCCACGGCCCCGGCGTACCAGGCTCCGGGCGCTACGTCGGTGAATGCAGCGGCCCCGGCGGCCTCCGGGCAGCCCTGAAGCCGCCAGAGTATGGTCACTATCATGGCGCGGCTTGTGGCGGCATCCGGGGCGAAGATCACGCTGCCGGTGCCGGCCATGAGGCCCTCGTCCAGGCAGTAGTGTATGCCGTCGTGGTACCAGGCGTCCGCGTCCAGGTCGCTGAAGCCCGAAAGCGGGCGGCTCTCGTCCCGCGGGCAGTCCGCGGCCGCTGACATCTTCCGGAAGGTCACCTCTATCTTCAACTTGCCGCCCGGGCTCTTGAACGAATAGCTGCCGTCGCCGTTGTCGATGAGCTCCACGGCGCTGCCGTCCTCACCCGTAACTATCACCCTGTCTACGGCGTAGCCCTCATCCGGACGCGGGGTAATAGTCACCACCGTGCCCGCCGCGGGAAGGTTGGGGAATACCGTCACACTGCCGTGCTCGCTCTCGACGATGTCCGGAGCCGTGCCGATGGGAAGATCGAACTGCGGCGCGTCCTCATAGCCCACCACATAGGTGGAGAAGCAGCGGAGGTACATGACGATCTCGCTCTTGTCCTCGCTGACCCGGAAGTATTCGCCGAGCGCGTTGGCGCTGGTGCCCAGGCTTTGGGCCTGCCCGTTGTGGATGCGGTAGACCGAATAGGCATACTTGCCCTGCAGGGCGGTGTCGAGCGGGAGTATGACGGTCAGCAGTACGCTGGACTGGTCGAGCTGCGTGGTCGGTACGGAATCGCCGGAGGTGACGGTCTTGCTGAGGCTGTAGTCCATGGACAGCGCCAGCGTGCTGCCGCCGGCTATCTTTTTTATGGCCGCGAGGTCTGCGGAGTCCTCCTTGGCCTCGGCGGTGAAGGCGAGTTCCACCTTGCCGCCGTTTTCAACAGCCGCCGCGTCGGTCGGGGTATATACCTCGCCGTCGATGCGCTCAAACGCGCTGTCCAGCCCGCCCACGACTATGTCCGGGCTGCCGGGCAGGACCTCCACCCGGCTGTTGGTGATGCCGGTGGGGAGCGTGAAGCTGTGCAGCTTGGCCGGGCCGCTTATCTCCACAAGGTTTGTGACATTCTGCTCGCCGCAGGAAACGACGAGGTTATAGGTGCCGGGCAGCAGGCCGGTGAAGTTGTATTCGCCCTCGGCGTTCGTGCCCGTCTCCGCCAGCTTGCTTGAGCCGAGCCAGAGGCTGACCACGGCCCCGGCTATGGGCCTGCCCGCTTCGTTGACCGTACCGCTGACAGAGCCCGAGGCCTGCCGCCAGCTGGCGGTGAATGTCACGTCCCGCCCGGGCATGGCGAAGCTGTCTCCGCTTTTGTAGATTTTGCCGGCGTATTCCCAGCCGACAAAGCCGAAGCCCTCCATGGTGTAGCCGCACTCCGGCAGGCTGATTGTGCTGCCCGCGGCAAGCCGCATGTAAGCCGTGCTGCCCGAGCCGCCGCCGCCGTCAAAGTCCAGGGCGTAGAGCTGAGGCGTGCCCGTGGTGACGGTCAAGCTGCCCACCTGGGCCAGCGTGCTGCCGTCGCTGAAGCTGTAGTTGGGGCTAGTGAGCTCCACCCAGACGGTGTAGCTGCCCTGCGCTGAGGGCTCGGGGACGGCATTGCCGTTTTTATCCCTGTAAGTCACGGCGTAGTCGCTTTCATTCAGGCCGGGCGCGAGGATGACGGGTTCTCCGCCGGGCCGGACGATATTGTCCGTCACCGTGATGATAACAGGTTTCCGCTGTATGATAAGCGTCGCTGTGCCGGGCCCCAGCGCATAGTTTTTAAGCGCTGCGGTAAGCTCGTAGCTGCCGGCATCGGTGCCGGCGCCCGTGATGACGGCGTCATCGGCGCTGTCGCCGGCTTCGAGCCCGTCGATGAGCAGCGAGACCGTCTGGCCGTCGCCGTAGACCTGGCGCAGGCCCATCCAGGTAGCCGTCACGGGCTTGGGCGCTATCACGAAATCATAGCTCAGGTCATCCGTCGTACCGTCCGGCCAGGTGCGGTTGTCCTTGTCGTTCAGGCTCACGGTGACGGTGTAGCTGCCCGCATCCTTCTGCACGTTGCCGGAGACGGTGTAAAACTCGCTAGCGGCGATGTTGTAGGTCTGTTCCGCGCCGTTGTAGGTGAACGCGGCGGCGTCAGCTTCGGGTATGGCGACGCCCCGCTGGCTTATGACCAGCTCGCCCACCTTGGCGGAGCTTGAACCGTCTGCAAAGCAATAGTTGGGGTTTAGGATGGTGACCGTGATATCGTAGGTGCCGGCCTCGACCTGGCTGGCCTCGCCGCCGTAGGTGATGGCGTAGCAGTCCTCGGGCAGCTGCTCCTGGCCCGTGCCCTGCGTGACGGCGGCGGTCTTGGCCTGGCCGTCGTAGATGTGGCTGCTGCCGCTGACGTTGAAGCTGATGACCGATCTTTGGATGCTCCAGTCGCAGCTCAGGTTTTTGCCGCCGGTCAGGGTGTAGTTGCCGTTCCCAAGCGCGGTGACCTTGGCCGTGTAGCTTCCGGCGCCGGTCTTTGAGTCGCCCTCATATGTCAGGCCGCAGACGTCGCCTTGCACGAGGTTTTCTATCGTCGCCGTGATGTCATGCTGCTTTCCGTCGTAGGTGAGGCTGCCAGCATCCCAGCTGAGCACGACCGGGCGCGGGGCTATGGTGTAGTCCTGCGTGGCGCCGGCGGCGGGCAGCTGGTAGTTTGCGTTATCGAGGCCGTCGGCCGTGGCGGTGTAGGTGCCTGCGTTGGCCTGATCACCGTTCTGGACGGTGACGGTGCAGGTGTCGCTGCCGACCAGCCCCGTTGCCGCAGCGGTGACGCCGACCGGCTCGCCGTCATAGACGAGGTTTTCATAGCCGTCCCAGGTGAGGCCCACGGTCCTGGGCCTGATGTCGGCGGAGGCCTCCAGCGTTTCGGTGGACAGCACATAGTTGCCGCCCCAGCCGCCGTCGAGCGTGGCCGTTACATCGACGGTCTTGCCCGTGCCCGCATCGGCGTCCCGGAAGCTGAACTTGCCGCTGGCGGAGGGTTCCTCGCCCAGCACCGCCCCGGAAAGGCTGATGGTGCCGGCGGTATCCTTGCTGCCGTCGTAGGTCTTGTCGTTTACGGAGCTGACAGAGGGTGTGAGCGCCTTTTTCGCCACCGACACGGTGACTTGCGCCTCCACGCTGTTGTAGTTTTCATCGTCGGCAGGTATGAACACCACGGTGTAGGCTCGGCTGCCGCTGGCGGGGTAGACGTTGCCCTCTTTCCAGGAGAAAGTGCCCTCTGCGGCGCTGCCGCCGGTGAGCGTGCTGTCGCTTAGGCTCTGGCCGTAGATGATGGCCGAGGCCGTGGGCCATGTAGTCACCGGGTCTGCCTTGCCGATGCTGACGCTGACGGCGACGCTGGTTTTTTCAGCGGTGAGACCGTCTGCGTCCGTGGCGGTGACCGCAACGGTGTAGCTGCCGGTGTCGGCCACGTTTTTGAGGCTCAGGGTGCTGCCGGTGCCGTCCAGCTTTTCGCTGCCCTTGTACCACTCGTAGGCATAGCTCACGTTCGCGGCGTGCGAGGCCGTGGCGGTGAGGGTGAGTTCCTCGCCGTAGGCAGCGCTGTCCTTGTCGGCGCTCAGCACCACCGTCGGCGCGTCCAGCGTCCACTTTGCGGTGAGAGTGAGGTCATCGGTGATGCCGTCGGCAAAATCCCACTCGGCATCGCCATCGTACCAGCCGGCGAAGGTGCAGCCGCCGCGGGTGGTGGCCGGCGCGGTGATCGTATCGCCGTAGGCGAGGCCGGAAGCGTCATCGACCTCGCTGCCGCCGTTTTCGTTGAAGCTGACGGAGAGGGTGGTGCTGCTGGCGGGAACCGTGTAGGCCTGCTCGACGCCGTGAGGCGCGCTGTCCGTGGCCTGCTTGCGGACAATGACAACAGCGTCGGCCTCAAGCCCGGTAAGCGCCGCGGGGCCGGGCGTCCAGACCTGCCCGCCGTCGGTGCTGTACTCCATGCCCTCGGGCACGCCGGCAGAGCCGTCGCCCTTGCCCAGGACGGTCTCACCGGATACGGTCACCGAGCTGCCGGGCGCGGCGGGGCGCCCAGCGACCTCGAACTCCGTCCAGCCGGAGGCGCTGTGGGTCCCGGTTTCGGCCTTGCGTATGTACAGCGTCTGGCCGAGATGCTCCGTGACAGAGCCGCTGCTTATCTGCGTGCCGCCGCCCGGAGAGGTGAAGACCTCGTAGCCGGGCTCAATGCGGATCGTCTCTTGCGCATAGTCTATGGCATGGCCCTCGCCGGCTGCCGGCGCGGCCTGGCTGGCCTTTATGATGCTGAACTCGACCTCGGCCTCGCCGGAATAATTGCCCTTGAAGTTGATTTTCACAGTACCGGTACCGACGTTGACGTTGCCGCTGCAGCTGAGGTCGTAGTCCGTGCCATTGGCAAGCTCGATGCCGCCGAACTTGACCACAGGCACCGGCGTGATCTGCTCGCCGGTGTAGGCCTGGTCGCCAATGGCCGAGATGGAGAAGCTGGCGCTATCATACGCCTTTGCGCTGACGGCAACTGTCACGCCGCTCGACGCACTGGCCGTTACGCTGCTGCCGGCAATGGAGGCGGTGACGGTGCAGCTATAGTCGTAACTGCCGACAGACGCAGCTGTGGGGATGGTATAGCTTGCGCCGGTCGCTCCGCTGATCTCAACGCCGCCGCAGGCCCACTGGTAGGCATAGTTCTGCCCGCTGTCCGGCGTTACGGCGGCATAGAGCGTGCCGCCGGTGCCGTAGGTCAGGGCCGTGTCGCCGCTCACGCTGACCGTGGGGTCAGTGATCCACTTCGCGGTCAGGGTCATGCTGCCGGTGACTTCGGAATCAAAATCCCACAGTGTGTCGCCGTCATACCAGCCTGCGAAAGTGCAGCCAGACTTGGCAGGCTCGCCGGGGTCATCGACCTTGCCGCCGTTCGGCACATGCTGATCTGCCGGCCCTGCACCGGTGAAGGCGCCTCCGTTCGGGTCAAAACTCACGGTAAAGCCGTTCGAGAGCATCAGCGCACCGTCGCTGGCCGCCGTCACATCGTAGCCGCTGTTGGCGGAGGTGAAGAGGCCTTTATAGTCAGACATGCCCGGCCCGGTGAACACCCCGGGAACCGCCATATGCACGCTGAAGAGGCCGGTCAGGCCGCTGCCGCCGGCTATCTTGGCGCCTTCCAGATGGATGTCCGCATTGCCGCCCTCAAGCTCGGGACTGCCGCTGAGGGTCACGGTGCCGCTGCGCAAGGTGACGCCGTAGTTGTCGCTGCTGACGGAGCCGCCGTATATGTGGACATTGACATTCGTCAAATCCTCATACGCGAAGATGCCCTGATAGCCGGAAGCGGCGGTGGATCTCACGGCGCCGCCGTACAGATTGAATGTACCGCCGGCGGTATTTTTCTCGCCTTCATATGTGGGGCCGCTGCCGTTCTGATTGGAGCTGATGACCACGGCGGTTATGCTGGATGCTATAGTGCCGCTGTAGAGGCTGCACACACCGCCGCTGTGGATAAATATGGGGTTGTGGCTTTCCTTTTCTGTGATTTTGCCGGTCTGGCCGACCGAGCAGTCGCAGATGTTCAGCACGCCGCCCTCACCAATACGGAAGATGCCGTAGTTGGCAGTACCGGTGATGCTGTGGCCGTTGAGGCAGAGGTAGACCGTGCCTGTGACCTTGATCTGGCTCCCGTCGCCGCTGAGGGTGACGTCACGAGTCAGATAGTAGCTGCCCTCGCTCAAAGTCGCGCCGCTGTTGGTGGGCGTCCACTCCTGCCATTAGACGCTGCTGTGCGGCGTATCGTGGCTGCACGAAGCGCCGCAGATGGGGTGGGAGGCAGGATTGTAGAGGCGGAGCGCGCCGGTGAGGGTGACGAGGCTTGGATTCACGCCGTATTTGACGGCATCAATGGTGACATTACCATTGATGCTGACATCGCCTTTACTTACGCCGATATATGCGGAGATATTTACGCCGTCGCCCAAGGTCAGGGAGGCCTCTCCGTCATTCGTGATGCCAATACCGTCAACCGTCGATTCGGTTATTCTTACATTGCTCAACTCTGCTGTGCCCTGATTCCTGATGCAGGAGCCGACGCTGCTGTTTACAGTGCCGCCGGTCATTTTGAGCGTTCCATAGTTTATAATGTAGTTAAAGCTGCCGCCGGAAATATTGGCCTCGCCATTTACCATCAGTACGCCAGTTATGCTGCCGCCGGTGATGTCGGCGGTACAGGCGCTTGCTGTCACACCGATGTACGCCGCGAATGCGATCGAGCCATCCGTGTGTGACGCTTCGATACTGCTGCCGTCTTTCAATGTTACCGACTGCTGCCGGTGGCACAAAGCGCGCCGCTGCCAGTCGTCTGGAGGCCTGCGGACCGAAACGAGATCTTTGCATTTTCGCCTGCCGTCAGGCTTCCGCCCTCCTGATACACGGTGCTGGCACTGTACGAGAAACCGCTCATCTCGGTGGTCAGGCTCACCGTGCAGTTGGTGAAGCTGCAGGAGCTTCCCGCTGACAAATTCACCGTGTGAATCCCTTGGGAGTTGCTGCCCGTGTGCTCCATGGAGAGCGTGCCGCTGTTGACCTGCAGCGTGCCGCCATCCGTGACGGAAATCAGGCTGCCGCTCCCCGAATTATTACCGATGATCGCGCCGAGCGTCCCGCAGTCGCAGATGGTCAGCACCGCATTGCCGCTCACGGTGATGGTATTGTCGCCCATGCTCAGCGTCTTGCCGTTCAGGCAGAGGGTGACATCGCCGCTGATGGTGATGTCCGTGTCGGCCGTTACATTGTCCGACAGGTAATAGTGACCGCTGTTAAGCGTGCTGTTGAGCGTGCTGAGGGACTGAAAATCCGCCGCAGCGCCATGTTCCGTGTCGGTGCAGTCCGTTTTGCCGCAGACGCAGTGACTGTGGCCCGGGGCTGACGCCACGGCAGCGGCAGGCAGCATGGATATGACCATGCAGAAAGCAAGCAGAATTCCAAAAATCTTTTTCCGTATCGCCTCATGATGTTCCTCCAATTCAACAGCAGGCCGCATCTGGGAGCCGAGCCGAAGGCAGACCCCTTGACGGCGGTGTTGTCAAATGATATCTTCGTTACATTATATTATCTGACGTATGGGGAAAACGATATGTATATGCAGAATTTATTAATAAATGTGCAAAATTTGTACTCTGAGGACAGCCGGGAAAGCCCTGCGGGAAAGCCGGCTGCCTGCCGCCTGCAGGAGGGATACGCATGGTAGAGCTGTTTTCCATGGAGTACATGACGGCGCTGGGCCTGACCATGGTCCTGCTGTTCCTGGACAGCCGGTATTCAAGACGGCGTACCGTCCTGACGGTCTGCTGCTGGACCGTGGTGGTCTTGATGGTGGTCGCCGCAATATATTTTGCCGCCGGTATTGATACTTTGCTCAATATATATTCCCTGATCGCACATATACCCTCGCTGCTGCTCTTTCTGACCCTCAGCCGTTTCCGCGGCTGGCGGATGATATTCCAGCTGCTCTCAACGATCCTGTTCTGCGCGTTCATCCAGCACGCCGCAGGCCTGGCCTTTTATGTGTCCGGCGGCAGCTATTGGGTGCTGATGCTGTCCTACGCTGTGCTGAGCGCCGCGGTCATTTTGTTCCTGCTGCGCTTTTTGAGGCCGCTGTTCCTTCAGACGCTGCTCGAACTGCAGCGGGGCTGGTGGCTGATGTGCCTGATCATGGCCGCGTACTATGTCATCGTCATCTACCTCATCCCCGGCTATGTGGGCTACGAGCGGAGCAGCACCATCCTCAAACCTGCCGTTTCCCTGCTGATGGTGGGCTTTTACACGATCTTGATCTTCCTGTTTACCAGCGTGAAGAAGGAGGCGGACGCCCGGCACAATGCCCAGCTTTTCGCCATGGAGCTCTCCGCGCTCAAGAGCCGCATGGACGCCGTGCGCACGGCGGAGGGCTCCATCCGTACGGAGCGCCATGACCTGCGCCACCGCCTGCAAACCGTGGCGGAGCTGGTCGCACGCGGCGACAGGGATGAGGCGCTGGCTTTCCTCAACGCCGCCCAGGACCGCCTGGACGAGAGCAAGGAGGTGCGCTGGTGCCGTCCACCCGTGCTGGACGCGGTGTTTTCGTCCTACTTTTCCCAGGCACAGCGCCAGGGCATCCGCGTGGAGGCGGAAATAGCCCTGACCGATGGGCTGCCCGTGGACGAGGGCGAGTTTGCCGTCGTGCTGGCTAATGCTCTGGAAAACGCCGTCAACGCGAACCTGGAACTGCCGCCGGAGGAACGCGAGATACGCTGCCGCATAGTCAGCTCGCCCTCGCTGATGCTGGAGCTCGTGAACGCCTGCGGCGGGGATGTCATTTTTGACGACCGCGGCCTGCCCGTATCCCGGCGCGAGGGCCACGGCCTGGGCGTACAGTCTATCCAGACCTTCTGCCAGAAGTACGGCGCCGTCTGCGAGTTCGATTTGAGCGGGGACCGCTTCAGCCTGCGGCTGATAATATAATGCGGCCTGCCGTAAAATAATTTGCAACACTGATCCCTCGTCATTCGTTATCATGGCAGAAGGGAGGCGAGACTTTGTGGGAAAAACTCTATGGGGACTACTACGAGGAGCTGACGGCCTTTGGCTCACGCATGAGCGGCTGCAGGGAACTGGCCGAGGACCTGGCACAGGAGACATTCGTGAAAGCGCTGATACACTCAGATACCTTGGAGGAGCTCTCGCCGGGGAAAAGACGGGCCTGGCTGTACCGTACCTTCAAAAACCTATTCTTTGACTGGTACCGCCGTTCTGTCCTGGAAAACGAGTATGTCCGGAGCTGCCAGCTTCAGCCCCTTGAAAGCTCCGGGACGCAGGAGGTCGAGTGCGAGCTCCTCCTGCAAAGCATCAGCCCTCAGGACCGCACGCTTTTCCAGCTGCGGTACTGCGACGGCTACACCGCAAAGGAAATATCCGAAATGCTGGGCCTGCCGGCAGGGACGGTCCGCTCACGGCTGTCCCGCTGCCGCAAACAGCTGAAAGAACTGCTATGATCGACGGAGGGAAAACGATATGGCAAAGAAACTCATCATAAACTGCGCGAGCTGCGACGCCCGCAATATACGCGAGGAGGATTATGCGCACTATGAAGCTATAAGCGTCGATGCGGCCACCGTGCTCCTGAGCCCCGAGAGCAAGGCCGTCATAAACAGGCTGCCCCTGACCCTCAACTGCGCCAATGTCGTCGAGATAGGCCGGGATGTGCAGCTGCGCATAATAAACGGCCGGGGCGAGATAAAAAGTGAGGACGCCGTGCCGGACGGGAAGTTCTACCTGCTGGTAAACGGCGCGCTCACCATCGGCCCGGATACCCAAAAGCAGCTGGCCATGTGCGCCGGCATGAGCGTGAACGGCTCGCTCAATTGCCCGGAGAGCATTTCCGCCGCGCTCAACGGCGTCAAGGTCAACGGCTCCGTCAACTGCTATCCCGACGGGGCCATCGTCCTCAAGCGCAGCGCCGTCATCGACCGGCTTTTCGCCCTTCGGGCCAGGCCCGGCCTGTACTGGGCGGGCAGGCGGATGATAATGGTGGACCCCGAACTGGATGCGGAAGCCCTGCGCGGCAAGGGCGCCTCTTTCAGCGCCGGGGAGTTCATAGTCGCGCAGTCCAAGGTGGAAGCGCTGCTCGACCTCATAGACGAAAACGCGGAGCTGATCCTCGTGCCCGACGGCACCTCTGTGGTGCTTGACGACATCACGCTGGACAAGGCTGCCCTGCGCCGCCGCGGGAACAATCTCTATGTGATAGGCGACGTGACGGTGCCGGAGGACGGCGGCGTCCTGGCCGAGCTGGAATACCTGAATGTCCGCGGTGATATCCTGGTGCCGCAGGAGTACCGGGAAAAGCTCCTGGAGACGCTGACGGAACATTCCGGCGAGGTCAAGCTCACGAGGCCGAGGGGCATGCTGCTGGAAGACAAGCCGTTCGTGAAGCTCAGCCGCCGCATGCTGGAGCAGCAGCCCCAGGGCATAGAAGTCAGCGACTGCGCGCTCGTAAAGCTGGCGGAGGACATTCCGAACGAGCTGATAGCCGAGCGCCTGCACATTGAGGACTGCGCCGTGGTCGAGTGCAGCGAGGAGCAGGAGGCAGCCGTCGCGCTGGTCTGCGAGGACGTGGCACAGATCAGCAGCCAGGGCCCGGACGGCAAGCTCCTGGACGGCCTCAAGAGCCTGGCAGATACCAAAACCATAAACGCGGCGGAGTATGTGCTCTGAACCCGCGCCCCGGCCAAAACGCTCCGCAGCAATGACAGCCGCCGGACGCTGACGGCAGAATGAAGCAAGGACCCGACGGCAGCTGCGCCGGCGGGTCTTTGCAACCTTGACAAAAATTTCTGATGAAATATGTGATATTATTGATATTGACAAAGAATTTGGGAAATAATATAATATAGCTGTAAATATAGACAAAGCAGGCTTCCGTTTCATATGTTCAATGTAATCTGTTCGGCAAACGGAAGCTATTATTGTACTTAACTGTTGAAACGTTAAAATAACTAACATTAACGTTTAAATCAAACATTGTGCGCGAAAGTATGGGTAGCCATGAAGAAAGTCAGCATCAAGGACGTCGCCAAGGAGGCCGGGGTCTCACCGACCACCGTTTCATACATCCTGAACAACAACAAAAACGTCTCCATCACGCCCGAGACCAGAGCGCGGGTGCTGGCTGCATCGGATAAACTCAAATATGTGCCGAGTCAGGCCGCCAAGACCCTCGGCTCCAGCCGCGTAATGGGCAGGACGCAGTCCAAAATGATAGGCGTCGTCATCCCGCAGACTGAAGACAGTGTGGACGATGCCTACATCATGCTCAGCAACCCCTTCTACAGCACTTTCCTGAGCGCGGTGGAATACGAGATGCGCCGCGCCAACTACCACGTCCTCGTGACGGGCACGAACAGGGGCCAGAGCTATATCGAGGTAGTCAAGAGCCGCGCGCTCGACGGAGTCATCATTATCGGCATATACCCTTCCGAGGACGTTGACGAATACCGCCGCTTCAATATCCCGACCGTGCTGGTGGACTGCTATGGCAGCTCGGGCGGGGACTTCGTCAGCATCCGCACGGACGACAGGCTCGGCGGGTACATGGCGGCAAAGCACCTGCTCGAGATGGGGCACAGGCGCATAGCCTTCGTCTCCGGCGAGATAAAGGCCGACGGTGTCAACTACATGCGCTTCCAGGGCTACAGGGACGCGCTGGCGGAATACGGCCTCGATTTTGACAGCGAGCTGGTCTTCGGCGGCTATGTCGGTTTCAGCTACGGCGCTGAGGCCGCGGCAGCCATAGCGGCGGCCAACAAGTCGGGAGGACGGCGGATCACGGCCGCCTTCGCCACCTCGGACATCACGGCCATCGGCCTCATAAAGGGCCTGAGCGAGAGCGGCCTGCGCGTGCCGGAGGATATCTCGGTCATAGGCTTCGACGACATTGACTACGCCGGCATGTGCGTGCCGGGCCTGACGACGATAAGGCAGAATATAATCGAAAAAGGGCACGAGGCGGCAAGGCTGATGATCGATGCGCTCAACGGCAAGAGCTCGGCAGGTGAGAAGATCATACCCATGCAGCTCGTGGAGAGGGCTTCTGTAAAGAGACTGACAGAGAATGCGGAGGTCGTATGAAGTACAAGCACATTCCAGGCGGGTTGTTCCCGCACTTCGACTGCGGCTTTGAGCGCCGGCCATACCTGCCGGAGCCTGGAGGCAGGCTCAGCCTGGGCTGCCGCGTGGATGACGGCTCGGGCCCGCCAGAGCTCGAGATGACCTCCTGCGACGGGACAAAAATGCTCGGCGGCGAGCTGCTGAGCTCTAACGACCTGGGTCAGAAATACTACAAATTCGAATTTGAGGCTCCGAAGACGGGCGGCCGGTTCAGCTACCGCTTCGTTTCGGAGAGCGGGGAACGCAGCAAAAGCTACGCCTGCCCGCTGGCGCGCAGAGCCGGGCTGAGGCTCTTGGACGTCCGGCAGTGCGGAGATGGTTTTTGGAGCGTTTACGAAACGGATACATTGGAGATCGGACTGAAAATTGAGTTGTTCCCGTGTATCCGTTTAATTTTTACAACTAATTTAAACGTTAAAATAGACGATAATAATGCAAATTCGCAACATATCAGTCGAGAATACGAGTTGGAGGCCGACGAGGGGCGGCTCCGGTTGAAGCGCCGGGGCCGGGTACTGTTCGAGCTGGGCGGACAGCTGGAGGCGCTGGTTTCAGAGGGCAGGGCCATGGAGCTGGGCTTTGAGCTGCGGCTGCCGGGCAGGGCGGCCTACGGTTTCGGCGAGAAATTCGACCGCGTGGACCAGGCGGGGCTCAAGCCGCTGAACTACGTCGTGGAGCAGTATTCGCACCAGCAGGACAAGAGCTATTTGCCGGTGCCCTTCATGTTCACGGACGCGGGCGTGAGTTTTCTGCAGAGGGGCTTTTCGCGCTCGCTCTTCGACCTTGGCGGCGGCACGGACGGCCGGATGCTGACGGCGCGCATCTCCTGCCGCTGCCAGGCAGGGGAGAGGCTTTACGAGGCGCTGATAAACGAGGGCAGCCCAGCCGAGCTCATCCGGGCCTATACGGAGGAGACGGGCGCCCCGGCGCTGCCTCCGGACTGGGCCTTCGGGCCCTGGATATCCTCGAACGGCTGGAACACCCAGGCCGAGGCCGAGGAACAGCTGCGGCGCCTGGAGGAGACAGCCATACCCGCAACGGTGATGGTGCTCGAGGCCTGGAGCGACGAGGAGACCTTCTACATATGGAACGACGCCGAGTACGAGCCGCGTGACGACGGCGGGGCCTTCAGGTACGAGGATTTCCGCTTCCGCGAGGACGGGAAGTGGCCGGACCCCATGGCCTTCGTGAAGGGCCTGGAGCGCGCCGGGCTGAAGCTGGTGCTCTGGCAGATACCGGTCGTAAAGTTTGAGCGGTCGGCGCACGGCGTGCAGCTCGACCTCGACGAGAAATACGCCATCGAAAACGGGCTGTGCATAAAAAGCGGCGACGGCAGCCCCTACAGAATAACGGAGATGTGGTTCGGCAACTCGCTGATGCCGGATTTCACGAATCCGGAGACGCGGCGCTGGTGGTTTGAGAAGCGGCGCTATCTGACGGAGCAGCTGCATGTCGCGGGCTTCAAGACGGACGGCGGCGAGTTCCTGTTCGAGCCGGAGGCTTGCAGCTCCGACGGGCGCAGGGGCTATGAGCTGCACAACGAGTACCCGCTGCTGTACGAGGGCGCCTACCACGAGTTCATGGCAGAAACGCTGGGGCCCGGCCGGGGCCTGACCTTCAGCCGGGCGGGCTTTACCGGGGCGCAGAAGTACCCGGCGCATTGGGCGGGCGACCAGGTGTCGGAGTTTTCCGAGCTGAAGGCCCAGCTCGTCGCCGGCCTTTCGCTGGGACTGACGGGCGTGCCCTTCTGGGGCTTCGACATAGGCGGCTTTGCGGGGGATTTCCCGACGACGGAGCTGTACCTGCGCTCGGCGGCCTTTGCGGCCTTTGCGCCGATAATGCAGTTCCACTCCGAGCCCAGATACGGCCAGTATTACATGACTGAGCGCGAGCACTGGAACAACGACCGCAGCCCCTGGAACATGGCCGAGGCGAACCGGGACGGGCGCATCGTCCCAATCTACCGGCTATTTGCAAACCTGAGGATGAACCTCATGCCGTATATCCTCCAGGAGGCAAGGCACAGCGCCCGGACTTCGCGGCCCATGATGGCGCACCTGGTCTACGATTTTCTGGAGAGCGACGGCGAGGCGGTGCTGGACATAGAGGACGAGTACATGTTCGGGCGCAGCCTGCTGGTGGCGCCGGTGGTGACGGAAGGCGCCTCGGGCCGGCAGGTGTATCTGCCCAGGGGACGCTGGCTGGATTTCTGGACGGGCGAGGCCTTTGAAGGCGGCGCGCACATCCGCTGCGAGTGCGGGCTGGACAGGATACCGGTCTTTGTAAAATACGGCTCGGTGCTGTCGGTGAAGCTGAACGCCGCGATGTGCATGGGCACGACGCAGGCAGAGGGCGCGGCGGGCAACAGCCTGGAGGGATATGAAAACTTCGGCTTGCTGGTGTACGGCGGCAGGGCCGCGGCCGGATTCGAGGACGGTGCGGCGGGCAGTTTCAGCCTGTATTGGCGGGAAGGCCGGCCCGGGATAGAGGGCGAGAGCCGCTGCCCCGTGTGGTTGTTTCTGATGGAGAAGGGCGAGGAACGCCCGGATGGGGAGAAAAGGGCCGCGGGCCGCTTCTTCGGGCGGGACCTGGCCGGGCTCAGGCTGGATTGAGAGCTTTGGAGGGGTGGAAGTGTCGGAATATTTGGTAACGGGAAACGAATACCTGTCCCTGCCGACGATAAGGCAGAGCGACGGGGCCCTGGAGGGCCTGAGCTTCCTGCACATGGGCGCCAAGGGCATGATAGAGCTGCGCGGCGGCGAAGGGCAGCCCCTGCTGGCGCCCTATGCGGAGGCGGACGGCCTGGACCTGATCGGCTCCGGGCTGGCCTGGGAACGCCTGCACAGCTGGGTGCCGAGGTTCACGGCCGGCAGCGGCGGTTTTGCGCTGGAGGGCACGCTGCTCGCGCCGATAGGTGAGAGGGGCTTCGGGTACAGGCTGCTGCTCCGCGGAGGGGACAAGGGCGCGCAGTTCAAGCTGGGCCTGCGCGGCTGCTGGGCCGGGACGCTTCATTCCGTGAACGAGAGCAAGCCGATAGAGGCTGAAAAACACGCCTATGCGAGCGGCTGGAACCACAGCTTCGTCATGGACATGCGCCCGGGGCTTTCGCTCTTTGCCTTCGCGCCCGCCTTCACCGAGGACAGGGCCGCCTGCCCTGTGCGGGACTGGTTTGAAAAGCGCGGGGACGAGGTGCGCTTCGGGCTCGGGCTCGAGGGCCGGCTCGGGGCGGGCGAGAGCGTGCAGCTGTGCGTGTGGTTCGGCCTGGGTTTCGAGGAGGTCTCTGCCTCCACCTCGGCAAAGGAACTGCTGCGCCAGGGCTGGGACGCAGAACTGCAAAAGACCCTCGGCTGGCTGGCGGCCCGGGAGCGCACGGTTGGCGACGCGAAACTGGACGGGACGCTGAACCTCAACATGTTTTTCAGCTGCTTCTTCGGCGGCGGCCTGACCCTGGATACCGAGGAATTCGTGCTCGTGACCTCGCGCAGCCCGCGTTACTACGTCAGCGCGGCCTACTGGGACAGGGACAGCCTGCTATGGAGCTTCCCGGCCATACTCCTGGCGGACTCCGGCATGGCGGCCGAGATGCTGCGCTATGTGTTCACGAGGCAGATAAGGAACGTGGGCATACACAGCCGCTTCATAGACGGCACGCTGCTCGAGCCGGGCTTCGAGCTCGACGAGCTGTGCGCCCCGGTCGTAGCGCTGGGCATGTATGTGGAGAAAACAGGCGACAGGGCGATACTCGACGAGGCCTGCGTCAAAAGCGGCATCGACCGCATACTCAAGCGCCTGGGAACCAAGCGCAGCCCCGAGGCGGCGCTGTACGAGACTTTCCTGCAGCCCACGGACGACATGCGCAGCTATCCGTATATCTGCTACGACAACGTGCTGGTCTGGTACATGCTGCGGAAGATCGACGAGCTGTATCCGGGCAGATGGCCGGGCCTGGCTGAAGAGGCCGGGGCGGTCAGGGCGGCTATAATGGAGCACTGCGTGAAGGAAAAGGACGGCAAGCCGATGTTTGCCTGGTCGGTGGACCTCAAAGGCGGCTGGGACGTCTACGACGAGCCGCCCGGCAGCCTTCTGCTGCTGCCTCACTACGGCTTCTGCGGCATGGACGACGAGGTCTGGAAGAACACCGCCGAGGTCATACGGCGGGAGGACTACCCCTATTCCTTCGCCGCCTGCCCGATAGCCGAGATAGGCTGCCCGCACGCGCCGCACCCCTGGGTGTTGAGCATATCCAACAGCCTGCTCTCGGACAGGAGGGAAGAGGCCCGGCGGCATCTGGCCCTCTGCTCCATGGACAACGGCATAGCCTGCGAGAGCGTGGACGAATATACGGGCGAGTGCCGGACTGGCGAGGCCTTCGCGACCTGCGCGGGCTTCCTCGCCTACGCCATAGACAGCGCCTTCGGCGGCCGAAAGCGGGTGATAGAGTGAAGATACTGCCCTGGATGATCGAGATATCGGACTGCGGCGCGGACAGCCGCGAGTTCCGCGAGAGCATATTTTCGCTCGGCAACGGATATATGGGTACCAGGGGCTTCCGGCCCGAGGAGCCCGGGGCGCACAGCGCCTGGCGCTCGACCTTCATCTCCGGCTTCTTCGAGTACATCCGTCCGGGGATAACGGACATGGTGAACCAGCCGGATTTCTCGGCGGCGGAAATACGCATAGCGGGCCGGCCCGTCACGGAGCTGCCGCTCTCGGACTTCCGCCAGAGGCTGTACATGGACTGCGGCCTCGCCGAGTGGGAATACACTGCGCAGGCCGAGGGCGCGGCGGTGCGAATAAAGGTGGAAAAGTTCCTGAGCATGTCTGAGCGTCACACGGCGGCCATGAGGTTCACGCTCACGCCCGTGAACTCGGCGGTGGACTGCTCAGTCGCCGTCGGCCTGGACGGGGCCGTCAGGAACCTGCCCATCGCGGATAACCAGCTGCAGGAGAACACCGAATTCGCCCGCATCTGGGGCGAGGTCAGGACGGAGCCTTTGGAGGGCGGCGGCATGCTCAGGGCGCGGACGCATGTGAGCGGCCGGGCCACGGCCATGTGCTTTTCGGCGCAGGGCCGGGGCCATGAGCGCAGCTCCAGAGAGCTGGACGGGGAGTATGTCGGCAGCCGCTTTGAGGCCAGGCTGGAGCCGGGCCGGCGCTTGACGGTCGAAAAGCTCGTCTCCGTCGCCTGCTTCCGGGACGGCCCGGAGCCGGAGCGGCTGGCCTGCGAGGCGCTTAAACGCGCCGCGGCCCGAGGCTTTGAGGGCCTGCTCGAGGACACGCAGCTGGCCTGGTCGGAGCTCTGGCAGGATATGGACATAGAACTCACGGGAAGCGCCGAGTGGCAGGGCGCGCTCAGGTACAACATTTTTCAGCTCATACAGTCCACGCCGGAGGGCGACGGCAGGGCCAGCATAGGCGCCAGGGGCCTGACCCACGGCAGATACAAGGGCTGCTACTTCTGGGATACCGAGATCTTCATGCTGCCCATGTTCAGCTGCATGCGTCCGGCGGCCGCCCGCAGCCTGCTGGAGTACCGCTACCACACCCTCGACGACGCCGTCAAGAGCGCGGCGGGCTTCTCGGCAAAGGGCGCCCGCTACTCCTGGATGTCGGCGGATACGGGCTTTGAACAGTGCGAGACCTGGGACACCGGCTGCTGTGAGATACATATAACGGCGGATATAGCCTACGCCATAGGCAGCTACTTCGAGCAGACGGGGGACGAGGCCTTCCTGCGCGACTGCGGCTGCGAGATACTCATACAGACGGCCAGGTATTGGACCGACCGCTTCAACTACTGCCCGGCGGAGGACAGGTACCATCTGCTGTTCGTGAAGGGCCCTGACGAATACTGCGGCGTGACCTCGGACGACTTCTACTCCGTGCGCATGGCGGCGCACAACCTGCGCCTGGCGGCGCGGGCCGTGGGCTTCCTGCAGGAGCGCTTCCCGGAAAAGCTCGCGGAGCTCGGCCTGAAGCTCGGGCTCGGCGCGGATGAGCCGGGAAAATGGCTCGAGCTGGCCGGCAAGACCTGCGAGCGCTTCGACGAGGAGCGCGGGCTCTGGCTGCAGGACGCCACTTTCGAGTACCTGGAGCCCCTGGACATAGCCGCCCACAAGACCGGGAACCTGCCGCTCTACCGGAGCATCAGCTTCGACAGGCTGCAGAGGTACAAGGTGCTCAAGCAGCCGGCGGTGCTCATGTATATGGCGCTCAGGCCCGGGGAATTCAGCCAGGACGAGCTGCGGGCCGCCTGGGACTATTACGAGCCCCGTACCCTGCACGACTCCACCCTGAGTTACGGCATACACGCCCTGCTGGCGGCCAGGCTCGGCCTAGGTGACGCAGCCGTGAGCTACTTTGAAAAGTCGCTCTTCCTCGACCTGCGGGATGTGATGTCCAGTACCGGCCGCGAGGGCATACACGCCGCCTCGCTGGGCGCGACATGGCAGGCCGTGGTCTTCGGCTTCTGCGGGCTGACGCTCCGGGACGGGGTCCCCGCCTGCGAGCCCCGGCTGCCGCCGCACATCGGCTCCGTGCGCTTCCACGTCCGCGCAAGAGGCCGCCGCTATAGGATAGAATTGTCCCACTTCGGTTCGGTTATCACCGAAATATGCGAACTTTAACGTTAAAATAGCAATTAATTCTCCAAATAACGCTCGACCTGCGCGCGGCCGCTGCGATATCGGGAGAGTTGATGGATAAAAAACAACACCAAAAGTCAGGAGGAATCAAAAAATGAAAAACTGGAAGAAGCTCTTATCCCTGTGCCTGGCACTCGTCATGATGCTGGGCCTGCTGTCCGCCTGCGGCAGCGAGCCGTCGGACACCAGCGCACCGCCTGCCGACGCCACCGACGCTCCGCCGGCCGAGACCGGAGGCGAGGCTGAAGGCGGCGACGACGTCTACGCCATGGAAGGCGCAGTGACGATAGCCTATCCCGAGGGCGAGACGGCCGAGATCCAGCCCGTGCTCGAGGCCTTCCGCGTCCAGTACCCGAACATAGAGGTCATTGAGGAGCCCTTCCCCGGCTCGACCGGCGGCGCCTTCAACGAGTATCTCGCCCAGAAGGCCGCGTCCGGCAGCATGCCCGACCTCATGTGGCTCGACTGGAACGACTTTGCACCCGAGGTCGCCTCCGGCTATGTCTATGACATAAGCGAGATGTTCTTCTCCGACCCCGAATCCGAGTATGTGCCCTCCGGCATGACCGACCCCTACACCTACGGCGGCAAGCTCTACGCCCTGCCCTGCCAGATGAACGCCATGGGCATCACGATGAACCTCGACATGCTCGACGAGCTGAATATCGAGAAGCCGGGTTACGACTGGACGATGGATGAGTTCATCGAGATCGTCAAGAAGGGCATCACCGCCGGCACCGTCGGCGCCGCCACGCTCGAGGACCTGGACAACGTCTATTCCGCCCAGGCCGACGGCTGGTGGTATCCCGCCTACGACTTTGTGAACCAGAAGTTCGACTTCACCAACATGTGGGTCCCGGCCATGAACAGGCTGGCCGAGCTGCGCGAGGTCCCCGGCCTTGAGGCCTGGATCATGCGCTACCCGAAGGAGGAGGACGGCACCACCTCCATGAACTCCGACTACGTCGCCAAGTTCGGCGAGGCCGGCAAGGACGACAACCACTACACCTTCAAAAACGGCATGGCCCTGCTGTGCACCAACGCCACCTACAACGACAACTGGATGCGCAACGAGTGCCAGGTGAACTGGGACTACTGGCCGTATCCGCGGGTGGACGCCGATACCCCGACCTACACGCCCATCCACGTTGACTGCGCCTACCTCACCAGCACCTGCGCCGACCCGCAGGCCGCCTTCCAGCTGCTCAAGTGGCTGACCTACGGCGTCGAGGGCAACCTGCAGAGGCTCGACATCTTCGCCGCCCGCAGCGACGGCGAGTTCGCGGGCGAGACCACGACACTGCTCAAGACCTGGTTCATGCCCTGCACGCAGCATCCGGACGTCGTGGCCAAGTTCAGCGAGAACCCCAACGTCACCGAGGGCCTGGCCGCCCTGTATGAGAGCCTTGAGTATTCCATCCGCGGCGACATCAACAAGGTCATCCCGGGCTACAACAACATCTTCAACGACGAGGTCAACGCTCTGCTGAGCTCCGTGCGCGAGGGCAATGCCAGCGCCGCCGAGGTCGCGCCTCAGATCGACGCCCTGGTGAACGCCGCCCTGGCCGAGCAGCTCGAGGCCTTCAACGCCAAGGTCGGCGGCTGAGCCAGCCGGCCGGGCACTAAGCATACGGCATAACTGAGCCTGCCGTCACAGCCTTGCGGCTGTGACGGCAGGCGGACGGATAAGTTTCGGGGAGGGTGTGAGCATGAAGAAATTTGCAAAGGCGGCGGCAGTCGCTCTGGCGGCGCTGCTCGCCGTCTGGGTAGCGGTCACCGCCGTTGTCATGAGCGCGGAGGCGGGCGACCTGGACGAGCTGGCCGCGCAGACGCAAAGGGAGCACATCCTCTCCGACGACGAGCTCGCCGCGGCCCAGCTCTGGTTCATGGACCGCGCGGCGGGCGCCCTGGAATTCGAGGGCGGCATGGAGCTCACGGCGGAGGAAGAGTACGAGTTCGGCCTGGAGGTCGCCGGGGCCGGGAAATACCACATTGCCGCGGTCTATGCCGCCTATGAGGACAACGCCTTTGAAAACCAGGTGAAGGCCGGTGTAAACGGAGAGAGCTGTACCGTCGTGCTGCCCTTCCTCTGGGCGGACAGCTGCGATACGGGCGTGGACAGGTACGGCAGCGAGATACAGCCCGAACAGTACCAGCTGCCCTTTGCCGTCTCGTTTTTTGAGGACTACGAGGACTTTGCCCGCCTGCCTCTGGAGTACGAGCTCCAGGCGGGCCGCAACAGCGTCACGCTCCTGCCCATGAACCAGGACATCAGGCTCTATGCCCTCTACGCCGTGGAGCCGGAGACGGTGCCGGACTACGCGGGCTACCTCGCCGCGCACGAGGGCGCTGCGGACTATGCGGGGCCGGTCATCACCATCCAGGGCGAGGATTTCCGCGCCAAAAGCGACAGCGCCATCCGCGGCTCGAGCGTCCAGAATGTCTCGCTCACGCCCTACAGCCCCTATGGCAAGCTGATAAACGCCACCGAGGACAAGTCCAACAAGCTCATAGGCCAGAAGCTGTACTATGAGATAGAGGTGCCGGAGGACGCTTTCTACTGCCTGAGTTTCAAATACTGCCAGCCGCTCAAGACCGGCGGCCTGTCCTACCGCTCGGTGGAGGTGGACGGGCAGACGCCCTATGCCGAGCTGAGGGACATCGGCTTTGCCAACACCGGCATAAACAAGTACGCGAACCTCACCGCCGGCGGGGAGGAGCCGCTGCGCGTTTACCTGACGGAGGGCGTACACATACTCACGCTCAAGGTCACCGCCGGGCCGCTCGACGGGCCGTATCACCGCCTGCTCGAGGTCATAGGCGACATCAACGAGACGGGCCTGCTGCTCAGCCGCATACGCGGCAACAGCTCCGGCTCGAGCGCGAGCGTGGACGCGAACCGGACCTGGGACGTGTTCCAGTACATGCCCGACATCCTGGAGCGGACGGAGCACTGGATAGAGGAGCTGGACAGCATCTACAACGAGCTCGGCGAGCTCTCCGGCGGCAGCCCGTCCTTTGCCGCGGACATCAAGCTGGCCGTGCAGAACCTGGAGAGGTTCGCATCGAAACCGAGGGAGATACCAAACCGCCTGAACCTGCTGAACGACGGCTCGAATTCCGCGGCCCAGCTGGCCGCCAAGGCGCTGTCCAGCCTCTACGACCAGAACCTCAGCCTGGACTGCATCTACCTGCACGCGGCGGACGCGCAGCTGCCCTCGCCCTCGGCGAATTTCTTCAAGAGCGTGGAGGCCTCGCTCAAGCAGTTTTTGTACTCCTTCTCGCCCATCATGAACGAGGTCGAGAGCTCGACCAGCGGCAGCGGCGCCCTGACGGTGTGGGTCAACAAGTCCACGCAGTACGTCGAGACGCTCCGCCAGCTCGCGGCCGAGGATTTCACGAAGAAGACGGGCATAAACGTCTCCTTCTCCATCATGCCGGACGAAAAGCGCATAACCATGGCAAATTCCACGGGCGATACGCCGGACATGGCCCTGGGCCTCAACTATTACCGCCCGGCCGAGTTCGCCATGCGCGGCATGGCGCTCAACCTGCTCGAGTTCGACGATTTCATAGACTGGTACAGCGAGGAATACAACCTCGAATCCCTCGCGCCCATGGCCTATGAGGACGGCATCTACGCCGCGGCAGAGACGCAGGACTACTACGTCCTGTTCTACCGCAAGGACATCCTGGACTCGTTGGGATTGAGCGTCCCGGAGACCTGGGAGGACGTCAAGGCCATGATGCCGACCCTGTTGAGCAACGCCATGAACTTCTACCTGCCCCTGGCCAAGGACCCGGGCTACAAGGGCTTTGAGTCCATGGGCTGCTTCATCTTCCAGAACGGCGGCAGCCTGTACTCCGAGGACGGCTGCTACTCCAACTTCAGCGACCCGAATACGCTCAAGGGCCTGCGCGAGATGACGGAGCTCTACAGCGTCTACGGCCTGGCCCAGAATGTGCCGGATTTCTTCAACGCCTTCCGCTCGGGCTATATACCGATAGGCGTCTCGACCTCTGCGACCTATGTGCGGCTGCAGATGGGCGCGCCGGAGCTCAACGGGCTCTGGGACATCGCCCTCTCGCCGGGTACGGAGCGCGACGGCGTCATACACCGCGAGCAGTCCGCAGACGTCACTACGGCGATGATCTTCGCCAACACCAAGATGAAGGACGAGGCCTACGAATTCCTCAAGTGGTGGCTCTCCTCCGAGACGCAGCTGCGCTACGCCAACGACCTGCAGGCCAGGTACGGCTCGGACTACATCTGGAACTCGGCCAACCACGCCGCCTTCGCGCAGATGTCCTATCCGCTTTCGCACAAGCAGGTGATACTCGAGCAGTGGCAGTGGCAGAAGGAGATACTCAGGCACCCGGCCAGCTACATCCTCGAGCGCTCACTGAGCAACGCCTGGATACAGATAGTGACGGAGGGCGAGCAGTTCAGGCCGATGATCGACGAGGCCACGCTGATTTCCAACCGCGAGATGCTCAGGAAACTGGCCGAGTTCGGCTACTTCGACGACGAGGGCAATAAGATCAAAGACTACAACATCCACGTCGTGGACGATATCATAGCCGGGCTGGCAGCCGAAAGGGGGCAGTGAAATGACAGCGATAAGGGCCGTGAAGGACGGTATCCTGGCCGTGTTCAGGCGGATGGACAAGCACGCGGTGTTTTGGCTCCAGCTGCCCTTCGTAGTGCTGTTCGTAGTGTTCATAATCGTGCCCATACTTGTGGCCTTCGGCCTGTCGTTCACGGATTTCAACTCCATCCAGAGCCCGAACTGGGTGGGAGCGGAAAACTACATAAACATCCTGACGAACGACGACGTCTTCTCGGGCTACGCCCTGCCGAACACCATAAAGTACGCGGTCATAGTCGGCGTGTTCGGCTATATCCTGGCCTTCATCCTGGCCTGGATGCTGGCCCAGGTGCCGCGCATACCGCGGACCATCATGGCGGCCATACTCTACCTGCCGTCCATGACGGGGCCCACCATGATACAGAATGTCTGGCAGGTCATCTTTGCGGGCGATAAGGTGGGATATCTTAACGCCTTCCTGCTCAAGTGGGACATAATCCGCGAGCCTGTGGTCTGGCTCTCGGACTCGAAATACATAATGACCATCATGATAATCGTCTCGCTCTGGAGCTGCATGGGCATAGGCTTCCTGTCGATGCTGGCGGGCATCCTGAACGTCAACCGCGAGCTCTACGAGGCCGCGCACATAGACGGCGTGTCGAACCGCCTGCAGGAGGTCATCTATGTGACGATACCGGCCATCAAGCCGCACATGATGTTCGGCGCCATTATGGCCATCGTCAACGCCTTCCAGAACGCCAACATCGGCGTCCAGCTCTCGGGCGCGAACCCGACGCCGGGCTATGCCGGGCAGCTGCTCATAACCCACGCGGACGAGCACGCCTTCGTCCGCTACGAGATGGGCTACAGCGCGGCAATATCCGTCATCGTGCTCATCATCATCTGGGTCATATCGCAGCTGTCCAAGAAGGTGTTCAGGGATAAGGAGGCGGCCTGATGAAAACCAAGAGGAAAAACCGCATCCGGCTCACCGGCATAAACCCCACGCGCTTTGACCGCAGCCAGATAAAATTCTATGTCATCCTCCTGCCCATCATGGTGTTCATGTCCTTCCCCATGATCTTCATCGTTTTCAACGCCTTCAAGCCGCTCGACGAGCTGCTCAACTACCCGCCCAACCTCATCACGCTCCGGCCCACGCTGCAAAACTTCCAAAACCTCATCGCCACCTCGGACAACAAGGCCATACCGGTCTCGAGATACCTCTTCAACAGCATGATCACGACGCTGGTGGTCGTGCTGCTGTCGGTGCTCATAACCTCCATGGCGGCCTACTGCATGTCGAAGAAGAAGTACAGGCTCAAGAACATCCTCTTCGGCATCAACGAGGCGGCGCTGATGTTCGTTTCCGCCGCCGTGGCGATACCGAGGTACATAATCATGAGCAAGCTGGGCTTTACGGACACCTTCTGGGCGCAGGTGATACCCCTCCTGGCCATACCCGTGGGCCTGTACCTGGTGAAGCAGTTCATAGACGAGCTGCCGGACGAGATGATCGAGGCCGCAAGGATAGACGGCGCGGGCGACTTCCAGATACTCAGGCGGATAGTCATACCCAATATCTCGCCTGCGCTGGCCACGGTGGCGATATTGGCCTTCCAGTCGGCCTGGGGCAGCGTGGAGGCCTCGAACTACTACATAAACAACGAGGCGCTCAAGACCTTTGCCTTTTACATGACCACGCTCTCGAACCAGGCGGGCGCGAGCAACCTGGCCAACGCCAACGCGATGGCCGGGGCCGGCGGCCTGCTGGGCAACAGCGCCGTGGCCGGCCTGGGCCTTCAGGCGGCAGCCACCCTCATAATGTTCATACCCAACCTCGTGTTGTTCATCATACTCCAGTCCAGGGTAATGAACACCATGTCCCACTCCGGCATGAAGTGAGGTGGGCTGCATGAGAGGGAAAGTGAAAAGGGCCCTGGCCCTGCTGATAGGCTGCCTCACGGCGGCGCTGCTCGGCGGCGCAACGGGCGCGCTGGCGATGGACAGCACCACCTACACCGTCACCTACGGCGCGCAGTACAACTCCATGGGCATGTTCGTGAGGATACAGGACGCCTTCGTGCCCGTAGGCACCTATCTCACGAGCGTCGGCCTGAGCGCGCCGGAGGACATGTGCCTGTACGAGGGCAGCCTCTATATCGCCGACTCTGGCAACGGGCGCATCATAGTTTACGAGCTCGCCAGCGGCAAGGTGGAGAGCTTCGGCGAAGACGTGCTCAAAGGCCCGACGGGCATCTGGCTCGACGGCGGCGGGAACATCTACGTCGCCGACTACAGGGCGGAGGAGGTCGTCATCTTCGGCCCGGACCGCCGCGAACTGCGCCGCCTCGGCAAGCCGCAGGAGAGTTACTACGGCTCGAGCCCGTATAAGCCCAAAAAGGTGGCCGTCAACGACTTCGGCACCATCTTCGTCGTCAGCGAGGGCACCAGCGAGGGCATACTGCAATTCAACGCCGACGGCAGCTTCAACGGCTTTTTCGGCGCAAACACGACGGGGAAGCTCTCGCTCATCGAGTGGTTCCAGAAGATCTTTTACACCGAGGAGCAGAAAGACAGGATGCTGCTGCGCACCCCGCCGCCCATCGTGTCCCTGGACATAGCCGAGGACAACATGGTCTTTTCCGTCTCGCAGGCACGAATACCTTCGCGGAGAGCAATTACACTCGGCCGGACTATGTGGACGTGTCCGTGACGGAAAACGGCAGTTACTACGCCGTGACCAGCAACGGCTACATAGACGAGTATTCCAGCGAGGGCGTGTTCCTCTACCAGTTCGGCGGCAGGGCCTCGAACTCCGACCGGAACGGCGTAATGACCGTCGTCAGCGCCGTGGAATCGGACGAGGACGGGAACATCTACCTGCTGGACAAGGAGCGCGGGCTCATACAGGTCTGGAGCCCCACGGACTTTGCCGACCTTGTGAACAGCGCCAACAGCGCCTACAACGCCGGCAGCTATGAAGAGAGCCTGGCCGCCTGGGGCGAGGTGCTCAGGATGAGCCCGAACACCTATATGGCGAACGTGGGCTGCGCTGATTCGCTCTTCCAGCTTATGCGCTATGAGGAAGCGGCGGAGTATTACAAGCTCTGCGGCGAGCGCGAACGCTACTCGGACTGCTTTTGGGAGATGCGCAGCGAGTGGATGCGCAGGAACATAGAATGGGTGCTGCTGGCCGTGCTCATCCTCTTCGCCATAGGCCTGGCAGACCACTTTGCCAGAAGGCGCTGGGCCTATCACGAGTATGTCTCGGAGGCCGTGGACGGCTTCAAGGGCCGCCACCCGCTGGTGAAGCAGCTCACGACGGACTCCTGGTACATGGTGCTGCACCCCATAGACGGGGCCTACTACATAAAGCAGAAGGACAGGGGCAGCTTTGCGGCGGCAAGCATACTCTATGTCACCGCCTTTGCCGTGAGCATGGTCTGCAGGGGCCTGACCTCCTTCGTCTTCGGCGGCGGCTACTGGATAGGCAGCAGCCCCTTAGCCGTGGCGCTCATACAGCTGGGCCCGGCGGCGCTGTTCCTCGTCGGCACCTACCTCATCAGCGCCATAAACGAGGGCAAGGCCACCTTCAGACAGATGTACGTCATACTCGGCTACTCTCTGACGGCCTTCATAGTGCTCTGGCCCTTCATGGTCGTGCTGTCCTACCTGCTCACCTGGACGGAAGTCTTCATGTACGACCTGCTCTGCGGGCTGATCCTGGGCTATACGGGCGTGCTGGTGTTCATCTCGATACGCGAGACGAACATGTATACCATACCCAAAACCATAACCAATGTGCTGCTGACGCTGTTTTTCATGGCCATGGCCATCATCGCCGCGGCCGTGCTGTTCATCCTCTGGCGTGAGCTGCTGTCCTTCGTGCTCGAGGTGTTTGAGGAGGTGAGATACCGTGCGTTCCAATAAACGCCTGATAAGGGCCTCGGCGCTCGGCCTGGCTCTGGCAATTACCATGTCAGTAAATGTCAAGGCCGCCGTCAGCGGGGCTGACGGGTCGACAGGGAACTTGGAATCAAGTTCCCTGTCGGGAGAGCCATTACTATCCGGAATGCTCGAGGCCAACTCGAACCGGCAGGTACATCCTTACAGCGACGAGCCGGTAGAGAGCCGCTTTGACCTGGCGGGTTTCGAGAAGGCCGCGGAGTCAGACGAGCTGGAGCTTTGGCTCAACAGGCAGTACGGCGCCCTGCGCGTCGTGAACAAGGCCAGCGGCTATGTCTGGGGCAGCCTGCCGCTTGAGGAGGCCGAGGGCCTGAACAGCACCTGGAACTGCTACGGCAATTCCCTGGCCGCCATAGAGTGCTTTGACAAGTCCGGCGGCGAGAGCCGCCTGAGCATAGGCAAGGACGGCAAAGCGAGCTATAAGATCACGGAAAACGGGCTCATTTGCAGCCTGGCCTTCGAGAGCGTGGGCATAGAGATGGACGTGGCGGTAGAGCTCGAGGGCAGGCGCCTGAGCTTTGATGTCGTGGAGGGCAGCCTGCGCGAGGGCCTGCTCGAAAACAACGACAAGGGCTACATGCTCAAGTCCGTGACCTTCATGCCCTTCCTCGGCGCCTCCTACGGCGCGGATATCGACGGCTACATGCTCATACCCGACGGCACGGGCGCGCTCATCCGGTTCCTGGAGCCGGCCAACTACGTTTCGACCTACGCCGCGCGCATCTACGGCCCGGACGCCGGTGTCGAAAACTACAGCTACGGCGGCTATGCGTACATAAAAGAGGAAAACCAGGCCTACATGCCCATCTACGGCATAGTGCACGGCGAGGGTCAGAACGGCTTTCTCGCGGTGGTGGAGAGCGGTGCGGAGTATGCCAGCATCGTTGCCACTCCGGCCCTGACGAACAATCCCTACAACTGGGCGGCGGCCCGCTTTGAGTACCGGCAGAAGTACATGATGAACATAAACCGCAAGGAGGGCTCGGGCGCGCTGATGCCGCAGCCGGACATGAACAGCCTCGAGCCCAGGCTGAGCCTGTACTTCACCGAGGGCGAGTCTGCCGGCTACGACGGCATGGCGGTCATGTACCGCAAGCTGCTGCTGGACAGCGGCGAGCTCTCTCTGCTGGGCGGCGCGGCCTCCGGGGCCGTGCCCATGCAGCTCGAGGTGCTGGGCGCGGACAAGAAAAAAGGCTTTCTGTTCAATACCACCAGCACCTTCACGACCTTTGCCCAGGCGGGAGAGATGGCCGAGGCCCTGGCCGAAGACGGGGTCGAAAACCTGCTGATGGTCTATCGCTGCTACACGAAGAACAACGAGGCCGGGACAAAGCTCCTGGGCCAGCTTGGCAGCGCGCAGGAGCTGGAGGAGCTGCGCGCGCAGCTCGAGAGCCGGGGCGGGGAACTCAAGCTCTACCTCGACCCGCTGACGGCAAACGAGGACCAGATAACCCAGCGCACGGAGGCGGCGAACAACCTCTCGAGCATGGTCATAAAGTGGACAAACTCGCTCGACGTCTACGGCGCGATGTACGACACGACCTACGTCTACCGCCTCTCGCGGGCGGAGCGGGCCATAGATTCCGCGCTCTCGCGGGACTATGGCGCTGATTTCGCACTCGACCAGCTCTCTTTCCGACTCTACAGCGATTTCACCTCCGGCAAGGAGGTCACGCGCGCCGAGAGCCTAGGGCGCATAGAGGCCCTGGCGGAAAAGCTGGCGGGCGGCGGGCGGCTCACGATGTACAGGCCGAACCAGTATTTCTGGGCGCTCACGGACCGTTTCCTGGGCGCGCCGACGGTCAGCAGCCAGCTGCTGTACGAGAGCGACACGGTGCCGTTCCTGCAGATCGTCCTGAGCGGCTGCGTTGAGCTGTTCTCGGAGCCGCTCAATACCAGCTCCTGTTCCCGGGAAAAGCTGCTGCGGCTCATCGAATACGGCATGGCGCCCGCCTTTACGGCAGCGGCCTGCAGCAGCGTGGAGTTGGTGAATACGGCACAGGCGGCCTATTCCTCCGCCGGCTTCGAGGACTGGCGCGATATGATGGCCGAGACCTACGACATGGTCGCCACGGCGCTGGAGAGCGTCTGGGGCCGCTGCATAACGGAGCACAGCTGCCTTGAGACCGGCCTCGTGCGGGTCAGCTATGACAACGGCGTGAGGATATACGTCAACTATACCGACAAGGTGCTGACGGCGGACGGCCTGAGCGTGGAGCCGGGCTGGTTCGCCGTGGCGGAATGAGAGGGTGGGACGTATGAGCAGCTCAAACCGCGGCACGGCCGTCAAACTGAAAGAACGCCGCCGGCGCCTGATAAGGCCGCCCAGGCCCGGCGCGCCGAGACTTAAGAACCGGCAGAGGGAGACGCTCTCGGGCCTGCTCTTCTTCCTGCCCTGGATAATAGGCTTTCTGGCCATAACCTGTTACCCGCTCATTTACTCCATACTCATCAGCTTCAACCAGGTGGCGATACGGCCGGGCGAGATAAGCCTCGAGCCCATGGGCTGGGAGTATTTCAGGCAGGCCCTGTTCCTGGATACGGAATTCCCGACCCTGCTCGTGACCTCGGTCACGCAGGTCGCCATAGGCACGCCCATCTCCGTGGTGTTCGCCCTGGTCATAGCCCTGCTGCTGAACCGGAGTTTCCGGGGCCGGACGGCCTACAGGATGATATTCTTCCTGCCCGTCATCATCATGAGCGGGCCGGTCATGTCCGAGCTGCTGACCGAGACTTCGGCCATGAGCATAGACATGGACATCATGGGCCTGAGCGCCATACTCATGGAGCTCGACAAGGGCTGGGCCTCGCTGCTGCTGAGTATCCTGAACAGCTTTATACGGATACTCTGGTTCTGCGGCGTGCAGATAATCGTCTTTCTTGTGGCGCTCCAGAAGATCGACGGCAGCATGTACGAGGCGGCCTCCATCGACGGCGCCTCGCCCTGGGAGGCCTTCTGGAAGATCACCCTGCCGCACCTGCGGCCTATAATCGTGCTGAACACCATCTATACCATAATCGAAATGGGCACGGCGGCGGACGACGCCACGAACACTAAGATAATGGAGTCCATCACGGATATCGCCCGGCCCTACAGTTTTGCCGCGGCCATGTCGTGGATCTACGCCTTCTGCCTGATGCTGCTCATGACCATAGCCTTCCTGCTGCTCAGGGAGCTCCGGGAGAAGGGAGGTACCAAGCGATGAGGACAAAGCGCCGCGGCGGCCTCTCGCGCAGAGGCGCGGGAGAGGCCTTCACGCGATTTTTCCGGGGCCGTGCCGGCTCCGCCAGCGTGCCGACCAAGTTCATGACCTACTTCATCCTGACCGGCCTCGGCTTCGTGTTCATCTACCCGCTCATCTACATGATATCCGTCAGCCTCATGGACACGGCCGACCTGGTGGACGCCACGGTCAGCTGGGTGCCCACGCACTTCACGCTGGAGGGTTTCCGTAAGGCGGCGCGGACGCTGGAATTCTGGGACGGGCTCAAGGACTCGCTCATTATGACGGTGATACCTGCGGGGCTCCAGACCCTGACCCTCGCCATGGCGGGCTACGGCCTGGCCAGATACCCCGTGCCCTTCAAGAAGTTCTGGATAGTCCTCGCGGTGTTCATCTTCCTCATCCCCAGCCAGGTGACCACCATACCGCGCTTCCTGCTTTTCAACACCTACAAGCTGGTCGGCACGATCTGGCCCATGTACCTCATCTGCCTGCTGGGCCAGGGCATCAAGAGTTCCGTCTTCCTGCTCATCTACTACAACTACTTCAGCTCATATCCCAAGGCCATGGACGAGGCCGCCAAGATAGACGGCGCCGGGCCCTGGAAGATATTCTTCCGCATAGCCCTGCCCATGGCCAAGCCCGCGCTGGTGCTGACCTACCTGTTTTCCTTCATCTGGATATGGAACGACACCACGCAGATACCGCAGTATTCGACCGGGGCGGTCACGACCCTGCCGATGCACCTGCAGCAGTTCGTTGACGCCTTCAACAAGCTCTATTCCTCCTCCGGCGTGAGCACCGGCGGAGCGCTGAATGAATCCATACGCCTTGCCGGGACACTGCTGTCCATACTCCCGCTCATCCTGCTCTATATCGTCATCCAGAAGCAGTTCGTGGAGAGCATCGAGAAGACCGGCATAACGGGAGAGTGACGATGCGGAAGACCCTGATGCTGGCGGCGGCGATACTGCTCGCCGCTCTCTCTGCCTGCGGGACTGAGCCGCCGCAGGCGTTGGAAACGGCCCCGGCGGCGCTGGAGCTCGCCGGCCTGCCCTCGGACGGGCTCGCGCACGAGCCCTACGGCTGGGACAACCTCTACGGCAGCAAGGAAGTGCCTGAAAAATGGTGGCAGCGCAGCCCGAGGGACCCCAAAGCCGGGGAAGAAGTGGAGATAAACGTCTCCGTCGGGACATCCCTGAAAGATAAGGACATCTGGCTCGAGTGGACCTTGAACGGCGAGGCCAAGGAGCCGGTGGAGTGCCGCCACAGGGCGAACGTCAGCGTTGCCGGGGCCGAGCGGAGGCGCTGCACAGCGCAGCTCGGCAGCTTTGAAATGGGCGACCGGGTGGCGTACATCATCTGTGCCGGGACGGACGGCACGGCCGAAAAACAGCTCGGCATCTTTGAGTTTACGGTCAGCGAGTGGCTGCCGCTCGTGCCGGAGGCCGTGGAGCAGGGCCCGGACGGCGTCCTGCGCATCTGCGGCCGGGCCGGCTCGGCCGGGGCCGAGCTCACGGCGCGGCTCTCGGACGGGGTGCTGTCGCTGCTTGTGGAGGCCCCGCCGGACGATCTGCCGGAAGGAGGGCCGGAGCCCGCGCGCCTGCGTGACGGAGGGCTCGAGGCGGGCTTCAACGCGGATGGCTGCGCATTTTCCTTGACGGAGGAAGGCCGCTGCCTGCTTGAACTCAGCGGCGGCATAGAGCTGCTCACGGACGGCAGCGCCGTGAGCGGGGTGCGCGTCACAGTGGCGGCCGGGCCGGACGAGGCCTTCTACGGTTTCGGCATGAGGTACGATTCGCTCGACCAGCGCGGCAAGGCTGTGGATATCTACTGCGTCAACTGGTACACCCAGCAGCGCGGCGAGTCCTACACGCCCGTGCCCTTCTACTTCGTGCCCGATAAGTACGGCCTTTTTGTGGACAGCAGCTGTTATTCGCGCTTTGACATGTGCGCTGAGAGGGAAGATGCCTGCGTCGTGGAGGTGTATGCGGACGGCGGCGGACTCTGTGTGCCCTTTTACTTTATCACCGGCGATAACGCCGCCATCCTGTCCAAATACTCAGAGCTCGCGGGCAAGGCGGAACTGCCGCCGGCCTGGGCCTTCGGGCCCTGGATATCTGCCAACGAGTGGAACAGGCAGTCCGAGATAATGGAGCAGCTGGACGCCGCCTTGGAAAACCGGATATCCACCAGCGTAATAGTCATCGAAGCCTGGAGCGACGAGGAGACCTTCTACATCTGGAACGACGCAAAGTACGAGCCGAACGACGGCGCGGGCGCCTTCAGCCTGGACGACTTCAGCTTCAGCGGCAGATGGCCCGACCCGGCGGGCATGATCGACGAGCTGCACGAGAACGGGATAAAGGTGCTGCTCTGGCAGATACCGGTGCTCAAATACTCGGCGACGGCACCGGCACAATCCATGCGCGACCAGTTCTACGCCGAGGACATGGGCTATGTGCTGGGCCGCGAGGACGGCTCGGTCTACCGACTGCCCTCGGGCACCTGGTTCGGCAGCAGCCTCCTGGTGGACTTCACTGACCCCGAAGCGGCGGGCTGGTTTTTGGAAAAGCGGCGATATCTGATAGACGAGCTGGGCGTGGACGGTTTTAAGACCGACGGCGGCGAGTTCGTATGGGGCCGGGACGTCGCGGCCTCGAACGGGCTTTCGGGCCGCGAACTGCGCAACGCCTATCCGGACATCTATGCGCAGGCCTTCTATGACTTCATAAACGCCGACGGCAGCCAGCGCGTGACCTTCAGCCGCGCGGGCGGCAGCTCGATGCAGACGCACCCGCTGTGCTGGATAGGCGACCAGCTCTCGGACGAGCAAGCCTTCAAGTCCGCCATCATTGCGGCCCAGAGCGCGTCCATGTCGGGCATCCCCTTCGTGGCCTGGGACATAGCCGGCTTCAGCGGCGACGTGCCCACAACAGAGCTGTATTGCCGCAGCGCGGCCCAGGCGGCCTTCTCGCCGGTCATGCAGCTGCACTCGGAGACCAGCGGCGACCCGGAGCCCAGCCAGGCCCGCACGCCCTGGAACATGGCCGAGCGCAAGGGCAGCGATACCTGCCTCGAGGTCTACAGGTTCTACGCCAACCTCAGGATGAACCTGCTGCCCTATATCTACTCCGAGGCGGCGTATTCATGCGAGAGCGGCGAGCCGCTGATGCGCAGCATGGCCTACGAGTTCCCCGAAGACAGCAGGGCCGCAGACTATGAGTACCAGTACATGCTGGGCCGCAGCCTGCTCGTCGCGCCGGTCACGGATATCTCTGGCGGCAGGGTGGAGCTGTACCTGCCCGAGGGCGAGTGGTACGGCTTCTTCGACGGGGAACGCTATGAGCCGGGCGTGCATGTCATAGACTGCGGGCTGGACGAGATACCGGTCTTCGTGCGCGCCGGGGCGGTCATACCGCTCAACACCGCCGGAGGGCAGCTCGGCAGCTACGTCGGCAACGGCACGGAGGGCTATACCGACCTGAGCTTCCGCTTTTACTCGGAGCAGGCGGGCTGCGAATGGTACGACTACGTCACGGGCCGCAGCTACGAGCTGCGCCTCTCGGGCGGTGAGACGCCGCCGTACAGCTGTGAGTATGTGGAGATGTTCCGCTGAGGGGGCAGCGGAGGGAAAAAGGGCCGCGGGCGCTTTGCGCCCGCGGCTTTTTCAGCGTATGTCGTAATTTGAAGGCTCCACGGGCTGGAAGCTCACCCGGGTGTACTCGGGCGGCTTGGGCACGGGATAGGTGCA
The DNA here is from genome assembly GCA_944387285.1 of uncultured Oscillospiraceae bacterium. Lineage (GTDB taxonomy): Bacteria > Bacillota > Clostridia > Oscillospirales > Oscillospiraceae > Scatomorpha. Next base: position 42,304 of record CALXEH010000003.1, read on the forward strand.
GTCAAAGCCCATCTTCGCCGCCACATTGCCGCGTACCACGGGGTTGAGCTCGTGCCCGAAGGCGCCGGGGATGATGACTATATCCTTAGCCGGGTCGCAGCGCGTGCACAGGGCGCGCTCGACGTCCTCGGCGTCGTAGATGTCCACGTCGCTGTTCACCACCGTCACCATCTGCAGGTCAGAAAAGGCCGCGAAGGCCGCCATTATCGCGTTCTTCGCCAGGCCGTTCGCCGGCGGGTCCATCTGCAGCACCACATGGTAGTGGCTGCCGCCGTGGGTCATGTAGACGTCCTTGAGGCCCTTGACCTGGCGGCTTATCGTGCGGAACAGGTTCGCCTCGATGCCCAGGCCCTGGCCGTTCCAGACCTCCTTGCCCGGGTGGAGCGTGCTGATGATGGGCTCGCGCCGCGTGGACATGTGCTTTATCCGCACCACCCAGCGGTCGGCGCGCGTGGCGTAGTAGCCGCTGACCTCGCCGAAGGGCCCCTCTGGCTCGCGCACATGGGGCAGTATCTCCGCTTCCATGACGAGCTCGGCGTCAGCCACGGACTCCACGCCCACCGTGATGCCCGGGCACAGCCGCGCAGGCTCGCCCAGCAGGTAAGAGGCCACGGCCAGCTCATCCACGTCTATGGGCGCGGCGGAGCTCGGCGTCGTCGCGGCGACGAAATAGGCCGGGTGCACGCCGTTGTTTATGCTTATCTCCAGCGGCTCGCCGCGGGCTTCGGCGCGCTCATAGTAGTCGCGCAGGTGCCGGCCCGCGTCCATGAGCAGGCCCAGCCTGTCGCGGCCCGTGACCATGAGGCGGTGCACAGAGGTGTTGCGCACGCTCGTGTCCGGGTCCTTGGCGATGATGACGCAGTTTGAAAAGTAGGGCCCGCCGTCGAGCAGCGCGTGGGTGGGGACGGGTATCCGGCCCAGGTCGGGCTCGGGAAAGCAGACCTCGCGGCAGGGCGCGTCCTCCACCACTACCGGCGCGACGGGCGCGGAGCGCAGCGAGTCCACCGCATCGGCAAACAGCCAGGGTATGTCCGCCGCAGGGCGGTCGAATATCGCCGCCACGTTCTCGCGGCTCCACCACCAGCCGGTGGTGAGGGGGTAGTCGTAGCCCTTGACCTTCTCAAAGAGCAGGGCCTTGCCGCCCTCGAGCTTAGCGCTCAGGCCGGAGAGCTCGTGCACAGCGTCCACCGGCGTCAGCACGCGGGAGAGCCGGCCGGCGGCCTCCAGCTTGTCCAGGCAGTATCTCATATCCTTCATAGCATATCTCCTTTCAGCCGCCGCCCCAGGGCCTGAAGCCGGGCGGTGTCAGCCCAAACTGCATCAGCGCCTTGCCAAGCACATGGTCGGCGGCGTCGTCCAGGCTCTCGGGCCGGCAGTAATAGGTCAGCATGGGCGGCACGATGGCGCAGCCGGCTTCGGCGGCGGCCAGCATATTTTTGATGTGTATGATGCCCAGCGGCGTCTCGCGCGGCATGAGCACCACCCGCCGCCCCTCCTTGAGGCACACGTCCGCCGCGCGCACCAGCAGGTTTTCCGTATAGCCGTGCGCCACCGCCGAGAGCGTCTTCATGCTGCACGGGGCGACGATCATGCCGTCCGTCGGGAAGGAGCCGCTGGCGACTTCGGCAGCCATGTCCTCAGGCTCGTACCAGCGGTCGGCGAGCGCGCGTACTTCCCCGGGCGCGGGCTGGCCTTCCAGCGCGAGGTTCCGCTCGGCCGCGCGGCTCATTATAAGCAAAGTCTCTACACCCTCCATGCCGCGCAGTATGCCGAGCAGGCGAACGCCCAGTGAAACGCCGTCCGCGCCGCTTATGCCCACTATTATCCTCTTTCCACCGCTCATACGCGCACCTCGCTTCCCGTCAAACCGCGCTCAGGCCTCGCCGAGGCCCATCTTCCCGGGCTGGAAGAGCCGCGCATCCATCTCGTGCAGGTCCTCCGCAATGACGGGCCGGAACTCCATCTTGCCCAGCACGTCCCGCTCGAGGTCAACGCCAGGCGCGATCTCGGTGAGGGTCAGCTTGCCGTCAATGACCCGGAACACGGCGCGCTCGGTTATGAACATGACGTCCTGGCCTGTCTGCGCGGCGTACTGCCCGGAGAAGGTGATGTGCTCGAGGGCCTTCTTGAACTTTATGCCGTCGCCGTCGCGGCGGATGACGAGCTTTCCGTCCTCCACGGCAATGTCGGTCTTGCCGGAGGTGAAGGAGAAGGCGAAACGCACCCTGGGCGTGTTCTGGGAGATGTTCACGAAGCCGCCGGGGCCGACGCAGCGCCCGCTGAATTTGGAGACGTTCACGCTGCCGCAGGGGTCGGCTTCGGCGCAGCCGAGCACGGTGAGGTCAAGCCCGCCGCCGTCGTAGGTGGTGAACATGTCGGCGGAGCGGGAGATGGAGTCCGGGTTCACAGACGCGCCGAAGAGCGGCCCGTCGAGCGGCACGCCGCCGTAGATGCCCGTCTCGAGCGAGAGCGTCAGCTGCCCGCTCAGGCCCTCCTCGTTCGCCACGTTGGCGACGGAGGCGGGGATGCCTATGCCGAGGTTCACCAGCATGCCGTGGCGCAGCTCCATGGCCGCGCGGCGGGCGATGACCTTCTTGAAGTTCAGCGGCAGGGGAGCGACGCCCTGGCCGTCCGGCATGCGGATGTCGCCAGTCAGCTGCGGGGAGTATTCCAGGGCGACGTTGTCCTGCTTTTCCGCGCGGACGATGTAGTCCACATAGGACTTGTGGATGAGCACCTGCTTGGGGTCGAGCGAGCCGGGCCTCACTATCTCGTTCACCTCGACGATGACGGTGCCGCCGTTGTTGTGGACGGCGGCGGCCAGCTCGAGCAGGTCGCTGCGTATGGGCTCGCCCTGGGCGGAGATGTTGCCGTCCTCATCTGCGTAGCTGGCGTGGAGGATGCAGGCGTCTATCTTGAAGGCCTTATAGAAGAGGTAGTCCTTGCCGTCTATCTGCATGAGGCGGACGATCTCCCGGCCCTGCTCCTTGGCCCTGTCGTTTATGCGGCAGCCCTCCTGCCTGGGGTCGGCGTAGGTGCCGAGGCCGACGTGGGTGATGATGCCCGGCCTGTGGCCGCCGATGGCCGCCATGAGCTGGCCGTAGATGCCGAGCGGCATGGTGTAGGCGGCGATCCTGTTCTCACTGCAGGCCCGGCCTATGGCGGGCGACATGCGCAGGTGCGAGGCGATGAGCGTGTCGATGATGCCCTCGTCCTTTATCTTGGACAGGCCGCAGCCGTCCTCGCGGAAGTCTCCGGGCGCGACGCCGGAGACGATGGTCAGGGCCTTGGGCGTGCCCTTGGTGCGGAAGCTCTCACCCATGGCGTCGAGGATGGTGTCTGGGGAAGCGAAAGCGCCGAAGCCGCTCACGCCGAGCGTCATGCCGTCGCGCATGAGCCCCGCAGCCTCGGCGGCGCTGATTATCTTGGCCATTTTGTTCCTCCTGAAATAAAATGTGCGGGCCGCACAGTCTGAGGGCTGAGGGCCCGCACGGGTCTGCTCACACGAGGCAGTCGAGCTCGGCGAGGCGGCAGAGCGTCTCGTAGCGGCCCTTGGCCTCGGCGATGATGCGCTCGCGTATCTCGGCGGTCACGCGGCCGAAGCGCTTCTGCGCGTCAAGGTAGTCGTTTATGAGCGCGAAGTCGGCGGGTTTCTGGTTTATCGTGATCTTGCCGTTTTCCCGCTCGAACTGGAGCCAGGCGCCGCTCTTCACGGCGAGCTTGGCGACCTCTATGGTCTGGCTGGTGGGGAACTTCCAGCCGGAAGGGCAGGGGGCGAGCACATGGATGAAGCAGGGGCCGTCCTTCTCGGAGGCCTTCTTGAGCTTGCGCTTGAAGTCGGGGATGTTGCCGACGGAGGCCGTGGCCTGGTATGCCAGCGGCGTGTGCAGGAGCATGAAGTCGATGTTCTTCGCGGACTCCTTCTTGCCGGTGGGCGTGGTCTTGGTGGAGGCGCCGAGCGTCGTGGCGCTGGAGCGCTGGTTGCCGGTGTTCATGTAGGCCTCGTTGTTGTAGCAGATGAACACAGCCTTGTGCCCGCGCTCGATGGCGCCGGAGAGCGACTGCAGGCCTATGTCGAAGGTGCCGCCGTCGCCGGCGAAGCCCATGACGGTGACGTCGTCCATGCCGCGTATCTTCAGCGCCTCGGAGACGCCGGAGGCAAAGGCGGGCAGACTCATGAGCACGGTCTGCACCGAGGGGATGCCCCAGCCGGTCTCATCGCCGCTGCCGGTGAGTATGGCAGAGCAGCTCGGAGGGGTCATGGTGATGGTCCTGGGGCCGAGGGTATCCAGCGCGGCGCGGCCGATGAGCTCCATCGGGCAGCCCTGGCAGGTGGTCAGGCCCTTGCTTAACAGGTCGAGTTCAGGCATTGTATCTCACCTCATCTTCCTTCAGGTCTATCCAAATGGGCTCGTCGCAGACAGCGCCGGCACTGCCGAGGGCCTCGGCGCGCTCGATGACGTCCTCCACGGTCTGCTCCCAGATATCCCTGCCGCCCAGGCCGGCGACGAAGGGATAGGCGTTCGCGCCGAGCTTCGCCAGGCGCAGGCAGGAGAGCACTTCCTCGTACAGCGGGCCGAAGGAGCCCATGCCGGAAACGCGGTCGATGACCGCCACGTTCTTCGCGCCCTTGAGGGCCTCGGCCAGCTCCTTGTAGGGGAAGGGCCTGAACGCGGCTACGCGGGCCACGCCGACCTTCCTGCCGGCGGCGCGCAGCTCGTTTACGACGTGCTTCACGGTGCCGGACATGGAGCCCATGCAGACGACGACGGTGTCGGCATCCTCGGTCTCGTGGCACATGACGCGGCCGTACCTGCGGCCGAAGAGGCCGGCGAATTCCTCAAAGCGCTCGTCGAGCACCTTCGCGGCGGAGCGCATGCCTATGTCCTGGGACCTCTTGAGCTCCGTGAAGATGGCGGGGGAGGTCAGGTTGTTCATGGCGTAGGGCAGGTCCGGGTCGAGCGTGGCGTTCACGGGCACGAAGTCCTTCACGAAGCGCCCGGCCTCCTCCTCGGTGGGCACGTCCACGGGCTCGGTGAGGTGAGAGCAGAAGAAACCGTCGATATCCACCATCGTCGGGGTGAGCACTCGCTCGTCCTCGCTGGTGCGGTAGGCTATCATGACAAAGTCCAGGGCTTCCTGAGGGCTAGCGGCGAAAAGCTGTATCCAGCCCTGGTCGCGCTGGGTCATGATGTCGGAGTGGTCGCACCAGAGGCTCATCGGCCCGGGGATGGCGCGGCTGACGACGGCCATGACTATCGGCAGGCGGGAGGCGGCGGCGGTGCCCGTGACCTCGTGCATGAGCGCAAGGCCGTGGGAGGCGCTCGCCGTGAAGGTGCGCACGCCGGTGGACGAGGCGCCTATGAGCGAGCTGAGCGCGGAGTGCTCGGACTCCACGGTGATGTAGGTGGCGTCGTACTGCTTCGTGTCGATGAGCGAGGAGATCGTCTCGACTATCGGGGTCTGCGGCGTGATGGGGTAGGCCGCGACGAGCTGTACCTTCGAGCGCATGACGCCGTGCGCTATGGCGGCGTTGCCGTCCAGGGCTTTTATGACGCCCATATCACTCGCCCTCCTTTCTGAAAGTGGACTCCTCGGGGAAGTCTATGGCCTTTTTGGGACATTCGACCGTGCAGATGCCGCAGCCCTTGCAGTAGGTGTAGTCTATGACCATGCCCTCCTCGGCCTTTTCGATGGCGCCGCAGGGGCAGTAGGTGGCGCAGATGCCGCAGCGGATGCAGTCGTCCCTGCGGATGACGGGACGGCGGTAACGCCAGGCGCCGGTGTGTACGTCGGATATCTTCACGGAGACGGGCCCGATGATGGTCGGGAGGGTCTCAAGCATTTTCATACGCTGCTGCACAAGTTTCTGCATTCTTCTCACCAGCCTTTCCGGGAATTTTGCTCATGACGGCCTTTTTGAGGCTGTCGATGCCCACGCAGCCCGTGGCCTTGGCCAGGGCGCCGAGCATGGCGACGTTGGGCGGCACCTCGCCGAGGCGCTCGTGCGTTATCTTGTCCGCGTCGATGACGCAGACCTTCTCAAAGGCGGGGTTCTCATAGGCCTTGTCGTCCGTGTTCACGATGAGCGTGGAGCCGGGACGGACGCCCTCGGTGATGTCGATGCCGAGGTCGGCCAGCGAGGTGTCGAAGCAGATGACGCAGTTCGGGCGGTAGACGTAGGCTTTTACGTCTATCGGGGCGTCGGCTATCCTCGCGTAGGTGTAGACGGGCGCGCCCTTCCTCTCCTGTCCGTAGGAGGGGATGGCCTGGCCGTACTTGCCCTCGAGGATCGCGGCGTTTATCAGGATCTTTGCGGCTGTGACCGCGCCCTGTCCGCCGCGGGAATAGAACTTGAATTCCCACATATGGGTCTTCCTCCTTTTGCTTGTCTGCCGCCCGGCTGCGGCTTTAGTATTTCGCTATCCAGGCGGTGGTCTTGTACTGGCGTATCAGCAGATTCGACGAGACGCTCTTCACGCCGTCTATGCTGTATATGCACTTGTCGAGAAAGTCCGAGAGCTTGTCCACGCTCTCGATGTAGGCGTGGACGTGGAGGCCCACGTTTCCGGTGTGCTGGGCCACGATGGCGATGTCCTGGTTTTCCAGGAGCTTGTTCGCGACCCTGTCGAGCTTGGAAGGCTCGACCTCTACCTCCAGGAACACAGCCGCCATCTTGTTGTAGGCCTTTGAGTCGATGATGGTGGTGAAGCCCCGGATAATGCCCTCGTTCTTCATGGTGGCGATGCGCTCGCGCACCGCGACACGGCTGAGGTGTACCTCCTCGGCTATGTCGGAATAGCTCATCCTGCCGTCTTTTTTCAAAAGCTCCAGGATCGCGTAATCAGTTGCGTCCATTTTGGACATGTTCAGCCCTCCGTTTCTGGAATTGCCGAGCGATAGACCGCGCGCCCGGAGCCCGGCCTCAGCCGAGCAGGCCGGTGACGGCGATGAGCGCCGTCCAGGCGGTGTTTATCACCAGGTAGCCCAGGGTTATTATAACGCCGGTGCCCATCATGTCTTTGATCTTCCAGAAGCCGCCCGAATAGGTGGTGTAGCAGGTGGGGTCAATGGGTACGAGCAGCAGCATGCTGGTGGACATGCAGACCGGCAGGCATACGACGATAGGATTGAGCCCAAGGTTCAATGCCAGCGCTCCGACGACCGGCAGGCACAGCCCGGCGAGCGAGACGCCCTGCGGCATCGGGTAGTGGCCGACCATCATCATGAGGTTGATCACGAAGAGCAGCACGAGCATGCCCATGCCCGCGACGTCGGCGAGGAAGAGGTCGGCGAGGATGTTGCTGAGCCATTCGCCGGTGCCGAGGTTCGAGACGACGGTGGCGAGGGCCGTGGCCGCGCCGCAGATCATGACGGCGGACCAGTCGAGCTTGCCGTTTATCTCCTTCCACTCGACCAGGTTCATGCCGGGCATGGACATCACGAAGATGCCGCCCCAGGCGGTCATGTACATGTCGATGCCGGTGTAGCTGGGGATGAACCAGAGCACGAGCATGACGGCGAAGACGAGGGTGAACTTGAGCTCGTCCCCGCGCAGGGGCCCGATGTTCCTGCGGTCTTCCTTGATGGACTCGAGGCCCTTGACCACGCTGATCTCAGGCTTGAAAATGATGCAGAAGAAGAGCCAGGCGAAGACCACGCTGGCGATGGCCACGGGCACGCCGACGAGGCTCCACTGTGTGAAGCTGATCTCGACGTCGCAGATGCTCTTGAGCAGGGACATGGTCACGGCGTTCATGCCGCTGCCTGCCGGGGTACCGATGCCGCCGATGGCCGCGCCGACCGGGATGCCGAGCATGATGGCCTTGCCGAACTTGGACTTGCCGGGCTGGCAGCCGTTCTGCTCGAGCAGGGGAGTGCAGATGCTGAAGAAGATCAGCGCCGTCGGGATGTCCGCCAGGAACATGGACACGACGCAGGTGCCGAGCATGACCGCCAGCAGCACCGCCTTCGGCTTGTTGCCGAACATGGGCAGCAGATAGAGCGAAATGCGCTTGCCGAGGCCGACCTTCGAGAAGATCTGGCCGATTATCATGGCGCCGAGCAGGAAGAAGGTGCCCGTGCCGGAGAAGCCGGCTAGGATCGTGCCCTCCGCCTCAAAACCTACCCACGCACCGAAAAACAGCACGAAGATCGCCGTGATCGCCATGGGCACGGCCTCGGTCAGCCAGAGCAGCACCGCAACGAACAGTACCAGGAAGCCATCCCAGCCCGCCTGATCCAGCCCGCTCGGCACGAAATTGCGCAGCACCGCAAAGCCGCCGAAAATCAGGACCAGGTAAATGGCGCGCCGGAGGCCGTCCTTACCCTTTGGTGAGTTTGCCATAAACTTGCTTTCCCCTTTCTGGTTTGTGCCGGGTATTCGCATATGACGTTGCGCACCGCCGCGAAAAAGGCCCGTTCCGCCACGGCCGCCGCGGCGGCCGTTTAAGCTAAGATGAGGATATCACATGTCAACTTTCCGATGCGGAACGTTTTCGCACTTTCTGAAGGCAAAACGAATGTGAATTCAGATTCTTGCAATCCATACAAGCCTGCTCGACAAATTTTAGACAGTTTACACGAATTTTGTAGAAAAGCACTCAAAATACGGCTGCATTTTTTTACTAATCTGTGCAATATCTCGAATAATATGATTCCCGAAAAAACGCGCTCAAGTTTCCGCCGCGGCGCGGAAAACAAAAAAAGCAGGCGCTGTACGCGCCTGCCTGGGATGCCTGGGAATATGGTTTTTTGCCCGCCCCGGATAGGCTCCGGAGGCGGAGAGAGGGCGGCTTACGTTTTGAAAAGCGCCGCCTCAGTCGTGGTGCCCGCCGCATTCGTGGGCGTGCTCGTGCTGGTGGCAGATGGAGCCGGTGCTCTTGAGCTCGCCCTTGAGGTAGGCCTCGACCGCCGCCGCGGCGTCGCCCGTCGCGCCGACTATGACCTCCACGCCGCGCTCGTTGAAGATGTCCACCGCGCCGCCGCCCATGCCGCCGGCGATGATGACCTGCACGCCCCTGTCGGCCAAAAAGTTCGGCAGGAAGCCCGGCCTGTGGCCCGGGTTCGGCACGCTCTCGCTGGAGACGACCCTGCCGTCCTCGGCCTCATAGATGTTGAAATTTTCACAGTGCCCGAAGTGGCCGGACACCGTGCTGCCCATGGCTGCTACTGCGATCTTCATAACGATCCTTCTCCTTTTATGTGTAATTTAAGTTTAAAAGTTCCATTGTGCGCACAAATATACCATACAGCGCCGTCCGCGCGGGGCAGTCGATATCGGCCAGGCTGCGGCCCTCGTTTATGGCGCGCTGGGCGTTTTTGTCGAAGGGGATGCGGCCGAGGAAGGGCAGGCCCTGTTCCGAGCACCAGCTTTCTATGCGCCCGGAAAGCTCCATATCCACGTCGGCGCGGTTCACGCAGACCGCCGTCCTGACCCTGGCCATCGAGGCCGTGCGCACCAGCCTCTGCATGTCGCCCAGGCCGGAGACGGAGGGCTCCGTCACTATGAGCGCCAGGCTGACGCCGTTCATCGAGGCCATCACAGGGCAGCCCACGCCCGGAGAGCCGTCGATGACCGCGAGCTCCGCCTCGCCGCAGTTGTCGTAGAGCTCACGCTTGACCTCGGTTACCAGCTTGCCCGAATTACCCCGTCCCATGCGCAGCTGGGCGTCCGCAAAGACGCCACCGCCGGAGAACAGCCGCAGCCGGCCGGCCACGTCTGGTTCGGGCCTGGCAGCGCCCGCCGGGCAGGCCTCGGCGCAGAGGCCGCAGCCTTCGCACCTGAGCTCGTCCACGGCGTATTTGCCCTCCTGCGTGCGGGAAATGGCCCCAAAACGGCACAGCCGGGCACATTCGCCGCAGCCGAGGCAGAGCCCAGCGTCTATCCGGGCCTTGTCCGAGCCGTGGAAATCCCGCTCCGCGGCGGCGGGCGCGAGCTGAGTGACCAGGGCCAGGTTCGGCGCGTCCACGTCGCAGTCGGCGGCGGCGCGGGCGTTTGCAAAGCGTATGAAGGCCGCGGCGGTCGTGGTCTTGCCCGTGCCGCCCTTGCCGCTTAATATGAGCAGCTTTTTCATCCCGCCGCCTCCTCTATGCGCCTGAGCAGGCCGTCGAATATCCGCCTTGCGGCCTCGTCCTGCCGGTACGCCAGCCGGCCCTCGGCTGACGCTGCGGCCAGGGCCCGGCTGTAGGGTATGCGCGCCAGCACGGGCAGGCCCTCGGCCTCGAGCCAGGCGTCCAGCTCGGGGAAATCCGCGCCGGCCTTGTTCACGACCACGCCGCAGGGCCTTTTCAGCACGCGCATGAGCTCGGCCACGAGCCGCAGGTCGTGCAGGCCGAAGGCCGTCGGCTCGGTTACGAGCACGCAGTAATCCGCCTCGCGCGCGGCTTCCATGACCGGGCAGGCGCTGCCAGGCGGGCAGTCGACGACGACCGTGCCCTCGTCCCCAGCCTCCTCCAGCGCCGCCGCGATGACCGGCACGCCCGTGGCCTCGCCGAGCTTGAGCTCGCCCGTGACTACGCGGATACCGCCGGCCCGCCCGCTCTCGACCGCGCCGACCTCGAGCCCTTCCTCCCTGACCGCGCCCTCGGGACAGACCCAGGCGCAGAGCCCGCAGGAGTGGCAGACCTCGCCGAAGACCATGGGCGCGCCCTTCACGAGCACCAGGGCGTTGAAGCGGCAGCGCTCCACACAGCGGCGGCAGCCGCTGCACTTTTCGGCGTCAAAAACGGGCATCTTGCGCAGGACGGGCCGGGATATGACCTGTTCAGGCCGGAAAAAGAGGCGGCCGTTCGGCTCCTCCACGTCGCAGTCCACATAGACGGCCTCGCCCGCCGCGCAGGCCAGGCCGCAGGCGACCAGGGTCTTGCCCGCGCCGCCCTTGCCGCTCAAGACCGCGATCCTCATGCTATGCCGTGAAAGCCCGCGTGGAAGCGCGTGAGTTCCTCGAGCTCGCCGGCCTCCAGGGCGGCGGCGTTCTCCAGCGCCGTGCCGGGCCGGGACTTGTAGATCTTCACCTCGGCGGCTTTGAGCACCTGGGCCGCGTTCTCGCCGCAGCGCGGCGTGACCAGCGCGTCGGCGCCGCTGTCGGCTGCGGCCTGGGCGGCCTTGAGCCCCGCGCCGCCCTCGGCGGCCGCGCCGGGATTCTCGATGAATTCCACGCTGCCGCCCTCGCAGAGGGCAAAATACGGCGCCCGGCCGAAGGAGGGGCAGACCCCGGTGTTCGGGCTGGCCTCGTCTACGGGAATGATGACCTTCATTTTTCTTCTCCTTTCGCGCAGCGCCGCTTGCGGCAGCCGTGACGCGCGCAGTGTTCGGCCCCGCCCTCGCACAGGCGGTAGGAGCCGCCTTCGATCCTGAGCGGCCGGCCCTCGACCAGCGCGGCGGCCAGCTTCTGCCTGGCGCTGTTGTAGATGAGCTGTGCCGTGGTCCGCGCGACGCACATGTATTCGCTGCACTCGGCCTGCGAGCAGCCCTGATAGTCTATGAGCCTTATGGCCTCGTATTCCTCGACCGACATGAGCACGGGCAGGGCACCGGCCCTCTCGCGGCCGGCAGGCCCGAACTCGCTGCAGCTGGGCAGCCCGCAGACGCGGCGGCACTTTTTAGGACGCGGCATCGTCGCACCTCATTTCTGACATATGCCATATTCAAAGAGCAGTTTAACATGGTTATGGGCATATGTCAATAACAATAGGCGCACAAAAAGCGCGAAGGGTGCTTGACAAAATCGGCGTGTAATGGTAATATAACTAAGCTTGCGGGCGCGTTCGGGAAACCTGAGCGGGGAGCAGTTGCCAGCGTAGTATGCGCCAGTAGCTCAGCAGGATAGAGCAACTGCCTTCTAAGCAGTAGGCCGGGGGTTCGAGTCCCTCCTGGCGTGCCAGGGCAAGGCTCCAACAATGGTGGGTGTAGCTCAGTTGGTATGAGCACCGGATTGTGGTTCCGGGTGTCGTGGGTTCGAGCCCCATCTCCCACCCCAGAAAAGCGGGAGGCCGGCAACGCCGGCCTCTTTGCGCAAGTCGATGGTGGGATGTAGTGTAACGGTAACACACCAGACTTTGACTCTGATATTGTAGGTTCGAGTCCTGCCATCCCAGCCACGTCGCTCCTTTTCGTTTAAAGTTTCAGGCTTTGAACGAGCTTGCTAAGGGAGCAAGGGACCGCGATTTAAAAATAAGACCCAGTAGCTCAGCAGGCAGAGCACCTGCCTTTTAAGCAGGGTGTCCGGGGTTCGAATCCCCGCTGGGTCACCATAATGAACGAGGGTCGACTTTTGGAACAGTTTTTTTGGACTGTCCTAAAAGTCGGCCCTTGTTTTATTCTCAGAGCCTTGCTATTCAAGGGTTTTGCCGTGACAAGCTGCTCGTAAGAATCTGAACATTAAAGTCCAAACAGTTGAAAATGACGGCAGAAGCAGCAGAAAATCTGGAATCCGAACTCCTCTTTCCAGAAACAGGACTTCTATTGTTTCCTGAAAAATGCGTCCTCATATTGCTCTGGCGTTTGAAGGTTCAGGGTGGTATGTGGGCGTTTTTGATTATAGAAAGCGATATATTCGTCGATCTTCTTTCGCAGTTCAGCTTCAGAGCGGTAATTATTGCGGTAAAACTCCTCCTTCTTAAATACGGCAAAGAAGGATTCCATCACCGCGTTGTCATGGGGTGTTCCCGCATTGGGAAACGACTGCGTGATCTTTAACTTTTTTAGCAGCTGACGGAACGCATGGCAAGTATATTGACTGCCTTGGTCGCTGTGGAATGTCAAATTTTCTCCCGGCATTCGGGCGTTGTAGGCCATCCTGAGCGTCGCTGTGATCAGCTGTGTGCTGTTGCGTGTGGATACTTTATGGGCAATTACTTTTCTGGAATATAAATCAACAATGGCACAGAGGTAATAATACCGATCCTTCAGTTTCATACAGGTAACATCGCTGACCCAAACACAGTTTGGGGCCTCAGCATGAAATTGTCGCTGTAAAATGTTAGACTTCCGCTCGTAGCTGTTGGATTTTTTCCACTGGCGTTTAGAGGTCGTAGATACGCTGCTCAGCCCCATCTCACCCATAAGTTCCCGCACCAATGCTGTACCCGCTTTATAACCGCGCTCATGAAGCACTGCACAGATCTTCTCACTTCCAAATGTCTGTCGGCTTTCATCGAAGATTTCCTGAATTGCCGCTCGCAATTCTTCCCGATGTTTGGCATAGGAACTGTTATCCCGTTTGTTCCGCTTGATGTGGTTGTAAAAGGTTCCCCTCGGAACATCCAATGCTTCACAAAGAACATGGACACTAAACTGGCCATAGAACAGCTCCAGTACTGCAAGCTTCTCCTGCGTTGTAGCGTTGGCGATCGCAGGGATGGATTTTAGAACCGCAATGATTTGCTCTTGCTTTTCGCAGCGGCGAAGAAGGCTGTCAAAGTCTTTCGGAGTAACGGTACGGGAACTGTTCTTGGCTTCGACAGGCCGATAAGCCTGAATCCATGTGTAAAAGGTACTTCTGGAAATCTGGTGCTCCTGGCAGATCTCATAAACAGTCTTGCCGTTGTAATATAGGCTGACCAATGTTCGCTTTTCTTCCTCACTGTAACGCATTATGTGATCTCCTTTCACTTTGTTTTGTCGTTTACGGCAATTTAAGTGTATAGGGAGTTCACAAAGCACGGCAATAATTCTTTTGCTTCAGATTTATATCTAATAGCAAAAAAGTATCCCGTGTTTACTATCAAAGCACTTTCTTGTAGAAACAGAAATGGCAAAGGGCTACATGAAATAAAGTTTTATCCGAGCTAATGTCTTAACCTCGAGCAGAAAAGCATTCTGTGGAAGCACATTGGGGAATGGATAAATAGCGCTTGCGTCTACATACTACCAGTCGTTTGGATTAGTCCAACGCAGAGACGCAAAGGAAAGCCAAGCCCTGCGCTTATTCAAATATCTAACTCGACGAATCCGAAATCCAATGGTACAATAGTAACAAGTTGGAGTATATAGAGCATGATAAATTACAATCTACCAATCTTTTAAAAGAGAGAAGGTGCCAAAGATGGCCGTCATGGATACAGTATTAGGCTTAATTGCTGACATTGGTTTAGACGCAGCTAAAGGACGCTATAAAATTACATGGGATGAACTCCAAGCCCGTGCGAAATTGACGGACTATCTTGCTCGGCAACAAAAATACAATTTTAATTGTTCTTTAGAAGAAGAGATTGATTTCGAAGGACTCGCCAAATATATTCGCAGCAATCTGATGGATGATGTGAAAAACCGCTTGTTTGGGACAAGAAAAGAACGCGGAATCGCTCGTCTGGCAATAGCAGATAAAGCGGCATATTATGCTCAAGCAAAAACGGGATTATCCAAAGAGAGGGCACGATATTTAGCAGTTGCCGCAGTTGATGTTCTCAAGAATTTTTATCGTAACAAGACCGAAAGAGATTTATTATTTGTAGCGGCTGAGGTCGAGGATACTATCATCTCAGAGATGACTGACCAGCATAAAGAGATATGTGGCAAGATTGATGCCCTCGACAAAAAGGTTGAAGGTAGCAGTTTGTTGTCCATTGATAGGAATCTAACATTAGCAAATGACGGGAGACTGGATGTGGTTGAAAAGAACCTTTCAGGATTCTTTTCCGCTCTTAACTCGAATCATGATCTCAGACCATATTACGGTTTTGCTATGGATGGACAAACTCGCCTAAAAAGTATACCTCTGCGACCGGATGCAGTAGAGTTGTACCCGCCGCATTTAGAGGTTACGGCTACATCATTCAAGCTGGATGGAGTGCCAGTCCAGAGGGTAGATTCTAATACATTTTCTCGTGCCTATCGAAGCCAAAGCCTTATTGAATTTGACATAGTTGCAGCGAAGAAATATCTTGGTGATACTCCTGACCCAATACAGCATGAAGCTGAGAGATTGCCCGGAGCCCATATGGTAATGAAACCCCATCTTTTCCGGAGGCATTTCCGTGCAGCGTAATTGTTGATGGGGAAACTATAGTTGATTATCTTCTTCTACGTACAAAGCGGATAGAAGACGATGGAACTGCCATTGTCACAAATGATGAGCAAGAGAACTTCAACTTTAAAGTCACTCTCATGGTAAATGCCACAACGACCATCCTCAACTTAACGGTCACTCCCGTAAATCCGTCAAATGTGGAGTCTCTGAAATATAGACAGTTTTTGAAAAAAGCCATGTCTGCCAAAAATATTGCGCTCAAATCGTTGAAACACAATACCATTTTCATTTCTTCAAAAGCTAATCTAATGCCGCACGACTGTGAAAAATTAGACATTGAAATTGTAGTTTTATATAAATCATTTGCATCTATAGTGTTGCGATGTTCCATATGAACAAGGGTCGGCTTTAGTATAAAGGCCGGCCCTTGCTGATTTTTGCAGTGATGACGAGCTGCGGAAAGGACTGATACCATGCTCAACACCCTGGACGACTACATACCGAACAGCGTGCCACTGCACGAGGACTTTTGCACTCACGGCCAGCTTGTGAAAAAGGTGGGGCCTGACGGGGTGCTGCTGCCGTATCCGGGCAACACGGCCGTGTTCCTGCTCGGCGAGCATGAGCGCGGCCTGCTCGCGGGACTCAGGGAGGAGCTCTACGCCGCCGCCGGCCCCATGCTGGCTGAGCGGCTCCGGGACGAGAGCTTCCACATGACCCTTCACGGCCTTGAGGACGGCGTGCCGGGCACTCCGGGCCTTGCGGAGCGCATGAGCGCCGCCGCGGCGCTGGCCAGGCCCATCCTCGCCCGGCACAGGCAAGGCCCGGCCCTGCGCATGAGGGCCACGCGCCTTTTCAACATGCTGCACACCAGCGTCGTGCTGGGCCTCGCGCCCGCGGACGGGGACAGCTATGCGCGCCTGGACGCCATGTACCTCGAGCTCGAGGAGGTAAAGCGCCTGGGCTACGCCCTCACGCCCCACATCACCATGGCCTATTACCGGCCCGGCCGCTACAGCGCCGCGCAGGCGGCAAGGCTGGCCTCGGCGCTCAGGCCCGTGGAGCTGGAACTCAGCCTCGCCATGGAAGACCTCGTCCTGCAGGACTTTACGGACATGAACCGCTACACGACCGTATTTTGAGCCGGGACATGCGCTTTTTTGAAACTGGAAAGTTACGGGCTTGTAACTTGTCTGCGGGTCTGGTATAATCTTTACAGAGATGCGCCTGGCGCAAATTAAGGAGAGGGATAATTTCATATGGGTGAAGAGATCAGGTACACCGCGGCCGTCATAACGGTCAGCGACAAGTGCAGCCGGGGCGAGCGTGTGGATACCAGCGGGCCGGCGGTGGAGGCCATGCTGGCGGCCGACGGCTGGGAAGTCGTCTACCGCAACGTCGTTCCCGACGAATTTGAGCTCATAAAGGGCGAGCTGGTCAACTGCTCTTACGAGCTGGACGTCTATCTCGCCGTCACCACGGGCGGCACGGGCTTCTCGCGCAGGGATGTTACGCCGGAGGCCACGGAGGCGGTCATAAACCGCGTCGCGCCCGGCATAGCGGAGGCCATGCGCGCGGCCAGCGTGAAGATCACGCCGCGGGGCATGCTCTCGCGCGGCATAGCCGGCCTCAGGGGCGGCACGCTCATCATCAACCTGCCCGGCAGCGCCAAGGCCGCTACCGAGAGCCTGGACGCCGTACTGCCCGCCCTCAAGCACGGTGTGGACATGCTGCGCGGCCTGAAGTCCGAGTGCGCCTCGCAGACCCACAAGGAATGACCATATAAAAGTCAAACCGCCCCTCGCTTCACTCGAAGCGAGGGGCGGTTTTTCAACGTTTGGATTCGGAGAACTCATAGGCCTCACGCAGCCAGGCCAGCAGCTCCTCGTCGAGCTGCTCCGGCTCTGAGACGAGGATGTGGTGCGTCCAGCGGCCGGGATAGGGTTCGACCGCCGCGGCGACGCGCGGCGAATCCAGCCGGCGGTTCAGGCCCACGGTCACGACTAGGCAGTGCTCAGGCCAGCTCTTTTTCCTGCGCAGGGGCAGGGAAGCAGCGGCAAAGAGGTGCCGGCCGTAGAAGCTCAGCTGGCTTTTCTGCACATGCACGGAGACGCCGGGCAGCCGGGCCGAGTCCAGCAGCTCGTACAGGCCCTGGTAGAGCCCGAGTTCGAGCGGCCAGCCCTCGAAAAAGAGCAGCAGGTCGTCAAAATAGTGCTCGGGGCAGTTCAAAGCTCCGCCTCCTTTCCGCGCAGGCCCGCGCCGTGGCGGTGTATGTCGAAGAGCAGGCTCAGGAAATCCGGCGAGTAGGGCACGAAGCCGCCCTCGCCCAGCAGGGCGCAGACCTCATCCTGAGAGGCCCAGCGCGCCTGCGCGACCTCCTCGGCCTGGAGCCGCAGGCCGGCCGGCTCGAGCTCGCGCTCCAGCTCAAAGACGTCGTCGAAGCCCGTCTCAAAGTTGATGGTCAGCACCGGCCGCGTATGGGAAAGGTCGGCCTCGAGGCCGAGCTCCTCAAAGAGCTCGCGCTCTGCGGCGGCCTGCGAGCTCTCGCCCGCCTGGGCACAGCCGCCTGCGCTCAGATCCCAGAGCCCCGGCCAGCTGCGCTTTTCCGGGCTGCGCCGCTGTATGAGCAGCCTGCCCGCGCGGTCAAAGACGCAGATGTGCACGACCAGGTGATACTCGCCCGGCCCGAGCGGCTCGCCGCGCCTGAGCCTGCGGCCCGTGGGCACGCGGTCGAAGCTGTAAACGTCCAGCAGTTCCATCTCAGCCGCGCAGGAAGGCCAGCACGTCGGCGGCGTTGGTGTCGGGCTTGACCTTGGGCATGACCTTTTCGATGACGCCGTCCGGGCCGATGACGAAGGTCGAGCGCACGACGCCCATGGCGACCTTGCCGTAGTTCTTCTTCTCCTGCCAGACGCCGTAGGCCTCTATGGCCTGGCGCTCCGGGTCGGAGAGCAGGATGAAAGGCAGGCCGTGCTTTTCCGCGAACTTCGCGTGGGAGGCCGCGGAATCGCGGCTGACGCCTATGACCACGGCGCCGAGCGCCTCAAACTCCGCATAGGCCCCGGCAAAGGCGCAGGCCTGCCTGGTGCAGCCCGGCGTGTTGTCGCGGGAATAGAAATAGAGCACGACGCGCCGCCCGGCAAAATCCGAGAGCGAGACGGGCCTGCCGTCCTTGTCCGGCAGCGTAAATCCTGGGGCCTTCATTCCGGCTTCGAGCATTTTATCTTACCTCCTGTGGATTTATTCATCGCGGCAGGCCCCGTCCCCGGCCAGGGCCAGGAGCGTGCCGCCCGTGAGGCGGTAGGTCGTCCATTCGTCCATGGGCCGCGCGCCGAGCGAGAGATAGAAGTCGATGCTGGGCCGGTTCCAGTCCAGACAGGCCCACTCCAGCCGTCCGCAGCCCCTCGAGACCGCTATGCGCGCCAGCTCGCCCAGCAGCGCCCGGCCGCAGCCGCGGCCCCTGTAGGCCTCCTTCACGAACAGGTCCTCCAGATATATGCCGCCGCGGCCCAGGAAGGTCGAGAAATTCCCGAAAAACAGGGCAAATCCCACCTCCCGGCCGTCCAGGACGGCAAAGATGACCTCGGCCGCGTGCCGCTCGAAGAGCCACTCGCGCAGCAGGCCCTCCGTCGCGACGACCTCGCCGGACATGTGCTCGTACTCGGCCAGCTCTCGTATGAAATCCAGTATCAGCGGCAGGTCCGCCTCGACGGCCCGCCTGAAGCTCGGCTGTTCCAACTCGCCACCTCCATATCACCCGCTTATCATACCACAGCCCGGCGCGTTTGAACAGCCAAAATAGCGCCTCCTTCGCGCTCAGAGCGCCTCCAGCCGCTCCACGATGAGGTCCAGCACCCTGTAGAAGACGGCCAGCTCCTCCTCGCTGATGCCGCCGCTGACGCTTTGCAGCTTCTCGTCCACTATGCCTGCCATCTGCGCCGCGGCCAGCCGGCCCTCCTGCGTCAGCTGCAGGCGCGAGCGATAGCGCCTCCGGCTGCCCTCGTGCGCCTCGCCCTCAAGCAGCCCGCGCTCCGTCAGCTCGCCCGTCACCCGCGAGACCTGCGCCCTGTCCACGCCGCAGGCCGCGGCAAGCTCCGTCGCCGTCATGCCCTCCGGCTCGTCGTAGAGCGCCAGCAGGCAGGACACATGCACGCCGCGCAGTCCGTAGCCGCGCACGTTCTCCGTCTTCGCCCGCTGCAGCGCCTTCTCCGCCCGCGATATCAGCCCGCTGAACCTGCTGAACCTGTCCATATACAAGCCAATCGCCTCCTGTCGCGTCCAGCATACAACAAAGATGTTGACAAGTCAACAATTTTGCGGTATAGTTTGTTGACTGCTCAACAAATCAGGGAGGAAACACAAATGGGGATCAGGATAATCACGGATTCCACTTCGGACTTTGGGCCTTGGGAGGCTGTTGGCCTGGGCCTGGGCATAGTGCCGCTGAAGACCCGTTTCGGGACGGAGGAGTACATAGACGGCGTGACGATAACGCCGCGGGAGTTTTACGAGAAGCTGATAGAGGGCGACGTGCTGCCGACGACGAGCCAGCCTTCGCCGGCGGAGTTTGAGGCGGAGTTTGCCAAGGCGGTGGACGCGGGCGACGAGGTCGTGGCGATAACGATATCGGGCGAGCTGTCGGGCACCTATCAGAGTGCGGTGATAGCGGCGGAGCGTTTTGGCGACAGGGTGCATGTAGTGGACAGCCGCAGCGCGTCCATAGGCGCGCAGATACTGGTGAGGCTGGCCATGCGGCTGCTGGCGGGCGGCATGTCTGCGCCCGAGCTGGCCGAAAGGCTGGAGCGTGAACGTGAGCGGATAAGCGTGATCGCGCTTTTGGACACGCTGGAATATCTCAAGCGCGGCGGGCGCATTTCGTCGGCGGTGGCCTTTGCGGGCGGCATACTTTCCATCAAGCCGGTCGTGACGATAATAGAAGGGCACATCCAGCTCGTAGGCAAGGCCCGCGGCTCGAAAAACGGCAACAACCTGCTGACGGAGTACATCAAAAAATGCGGCGGGGTGGACTTCACCATGCCGCTGATGCTGGGCTATACGGGCATATCCGACGCCCTGCTGCAGAAGTATGTGCGTGACAGCGCCCATCTCTGGGCGGGCCACGCCTCCGAGCTGCCGGTGAGCGCCATAGGCTCCGTAATAGGCACGCACGGCGGCCCCGGCGCCGTGGCCGTGGCCTTCTTCCACAACTGAGCTGAGAAGGGAACTGCCCCGCTTCCTTGGAAGCGGGGCAGTTTTTTAGTATTCGAAGTTGTGGGCCTTTTCGAGCACCATGTCCTTGACCTTCATCAGGCGGACCTTGGTGGAGCTCTCGTTTTCCTCGAGCTTCATCGAAATGTAGCGGATGCTCTCCTCAAAGTTGGGTATCATGACGTATTCCAGCGCGTTGACGCGGCGGCGGGTCTTTTCGATCTCCTCTGCCAGCAGCTGCATGGTCTTTTCGACCTGGGCCAGCTCCAGCATGTCCTCGAACACCTTGGCCAGCTTTTCCAGCGCGTCGTCCAGCTCGCCGCTCGTCTGCGCGAAGCCGTAGGGGTAGATCTCCGACGGGTCGTTGTTCTTCGTGCGGAAGCTGTAGACCGGGACGTTGACGCTCATGATGTTCTTGAAGCTCATGCCCAGCTCGACGCTCTGCCTCGGATGGAGCAGCGCCTGCTCGAGCATTTCAGGGGACATGATCGTGCTTGCCACCGTCAGCGACGCGAACGCGCCCGTCATACCCTCTTCGACCTTGCGGCGCAGCTCCTTGTTCAGCCTCACCACGTCCATGAACTGGCGCATCAGCTCGTCGCGCTTGTCCTTGAGCAGCTTGTGCCCGCGCCGGGCCGTCTTCAGCCTGCCTTTGAGCTGGTTCAAGACCATTCTGGTCGGGGTTACTGCGGTCTTAGGCATAGGTCACCGCCTTACTTGTCTTCCGGCATATACTTCTCGATGTACTCAGGCTTGATGCGCTTGAGCTCCTTCCTCGGAAGTATGCGCAAAAGCTCCCAGCCAAGGTTGAGCGTCTCCTCGATGGTGCGGTTCGTCTCGTTGCCCTGGCTGACGTACTGGCGCTCAAACTCGTCCGCGAACTTGGCGAAGAGCTTGTCGTCGTCCGAGAGCGCGGCCTCGCCGAGTATGGTCATGAGCTCCTTGGCGTCCTTGCCGCGGGCATAGGCCGCGAACAGCTGGTTCATCGTGCCGGAGTGGTCCTCACGGGTCTTGCCCTCGCCGATGCCCTTGTCCTTCAGACGGGAAAGGCTCGGCAGGACGTCCACCGGCGGGACGATGCCCTTGCGGTGCAGCTCACGGGAGAGGATGATCTGGCCCTCGGTGATGTAGCCGGTCAGGTCGGGGATGGGGTGGGTCTTGTCGTCCTCGGGCATGGTCAGGATGGGTATCATCGTGATGGAGCCCTTCTTGCCTATACGGCGGCCGGCGCGCTCGTACATCGTCGCAAGGTCGGTGTACAGGTAGCCGGGATAGCCGCGGCGGCCCGGGACCTCTTTCTTGGCCGCGGAGACCTCACGCAGGGCCTCGGCGTAGTTCGTGATATCGGTCAGGATGACCAGAACGTGCATGTCCTTCTCGAAGGCCAGGTACTCGGCCGCGGTCAGGGCCATACGCGGGGTGGCGATACGCTCGACGGCGGGGTCGTTGGCGAGGTTCGAGAAGACGACGGTGCGGTCGATGGCGCCGGTGCGGCGGAAGTCCTGGATGAAGTACTCGGACTCCTCGAACGTGATGCCTATTGCGGCGAACACGACGGCGAAGTTCTCGTTCGCGCCGAGGACTCGCGCCTGACGCGCTATCTGCGCGGCCAGGGCCGCGTGCGGCAGGCCGGAGCAGGAGAAGATGGGCAGCTTCTGGCCGCGGACCAGGGTGTTCAGGCCGTCTATCGTGGAGACGCCCGTCTGGATGAACTCCGCGGGGTAGGCCCTGGCCGCCGGGTTCATCGGCAGGCCGTTGATGTCGCGGTGCGCGTCGGCCAGTATCTCGGGGCCGCCGTCGATGGGCTCGCCCATGCCGTTGAAGACGCGGCCGAGCATGTCCTCGGAGACGCCCAGCTCCAGCGGGTGGCCCAGGAAACGCACCTTCGTGCCCGCAAGGTTGATGCCCTGCGCGGACTCGAACAGCTGCACGACAGCCGTGTCGCCCTCGACCTCGAGGACCTTGCAGCGGCGGACTTCGCCGTTCGGCAGCTCAAGCTCGCCCAGCTCGTCGTAGGTGACGCCTTCGACCTGCTTGACGACCATCAGAGGATTCGCGACCTCGCGTATAGTCTTATACTCTCTGATCATTCGTCCTCACCTCCCTCGGCTATTTCGGCGATCTCGGCCTTCATTTCCTCGATGATGCCGTCGTAGGTCTTGACGACCTCGTCCTGAGGCACCATCTTGGCGCGGCCTATGCGCTCACGCGCGGGTATATTGAAGAGTTTGTTCATGTCTGCGCCGGAGCCTATGGCCTCGCGGCAGACCGTGTCGTACTGCAGCACCATGTCGAGCAGACGGAACTGCTTCAGGTAGCTCGAATATGCGTCCTCGTCGATGAAGGCGTTCTGCTGCAGGAAGTCCTCGCGTATCATCTTGGCCGTCTCCATGGTCAGCCTGTCGGCAGGGGAGAGGGCGTCCTGGCCTACGAGCCTGACGATCTCCTGCAGCTCGGCCTCCTCCTGGAGGATGTGCATGGCCTTGTCGCGGTTCTGCATGTACTTCGCGCCGAACTCGCCCTCGTACCAGGGCTTGAGCGTGTCAACGTACAGCGAGTAGGACGTCAGCCAGTTGATGGCGGGGAAGTGCCTGGCGTAGGCCAGGGAGGAATCCAGCGCCCAGAAGACCTTGACTATACGCATCGTCGCCTGGGAAACAGGCTCAGACGTGTCGCCGCCCGGAGGCGAGACGGCGCCGATGGCGGTGACAGAGCCGCGGCGCTCGTCGGAGCCGAGGCATTCCACGACGCCCGCGCGCTCGTAGAACTGGGCCAGACGGCTGGCGAGGTAGGCGGGGTAGCCTTCTTCGCCGGGCATCTCCTCGAGTCGGCCGGACATCTCACGCAGGGCCTCGGCCCAGCGGGAAGTCGAGTCGGCGAGGACGGCCACGTCGTAGCCCATGTCGCGGAAGTACTCCGCTATGGTGATGCCGGTGTAGATGGAGGCCTCACGCGCCGCAACGGGCATGTCGGAGGTGTTCGCTATGAGCACCGTCCTCTTCATCAGAGGCTCGCCGTTGCGCGGGTCGGTCAGCTCGGGGAACTCCATAAGGACGTCGGTCATCTCGTTGCCGCGCTCGCCGCAGCCTATATAGACGACGATATCCACGTCCGACCACTTCGCCAGCTGGTGCTGCACGACGGTCTTGCCAGAGCCGAAGGGCCCGGGGACGGCGGCGGTGCCGCCCTTGGCGATGGGGAACAGGGTGTCGATGATACGCTGGCCGCTGTTCATCGGCCTTGCCGGGGTGTACTTCTGGCTGTAGGGCCTGGCGATACGCACCGGCCAGTTCTGCACCATGGTGAGTTCCTTCGTCTTGCCGTTGTAGTCCTCAAGGACCGCAATGACATGGTCAACGGTGAACTCTCCCTTTTCGATGCTCTTTACCGTGCCGCTCACTCCGGGCGGCACCATGATCTTGTGGAGTATGGCGCTCGTCTCCTGCACGGTGCCGAGCACGTCGCCGCCGGCGACATGCTGGCCGGGCTCGGCCACGGGCACGAAGTCCCACTTCTTCTCGCGGTTGAGGGCCGCGACCTGGACGCCTCTCGTGATCGTCTCGCCCGTCAGGGCCCTGATCTCGGGCAGGGGACGCTGGATGCCGTCATAGATGTTCTCCAGCATGCCGGGGCCGAGCTCCACGGACAGCGGCAGTCCGGTGGTGACGACCTCCGCGCCGGGGCCGAGGCCCGAGGTCTCCTCATAGACCTGTATCGAAGCGGCGTCGCCCGTCATGTTAAGGATCTCGCCTATGAGCCGCTGGCTGCCCACTCGGACGACGTCCGACACGTTCGCGTCGGCCAGTCCCTCGGCTACGACCAGCGGGCCCGATACTTTCGTTATAATTCCGCTCATCTGCAAACCTTCTTTACAAAATGTCTGTTCCCACGGCCTTCTCGACCGCCGCCTTCAGCGCGGACTGGCCGAGGCCCAGCGGGCCTTCCCTGCCGGGGATGAATATTATCGCGGGACTGGGTACGTCCTTGTACCTGGATATCTCGTGCTCGAGATACCGGGCCAGGTTCTCCTCAACGTAGATTATCGCGTACTCGACCTCAGATTCCTTCGTCAGGTACCTGAAAGCCTCCTTCGCCTCCTCGGCGCTGCCCGCCGGGAAGACGTCCAGACCCAGGGCCTTGAAGCCCATGACCGTGTCCCGGCCGCCCAATACTGCAATTTTAAGCATTGATATCACGCAGCCTTTCCCGTATGACCTCCGGCTCTATTCCGGCCAGACGCCCCGTCAGTATCATCCTTGCCGCGGTTATCTCCGCCTCGAGCAGCGCCAGATACTCCGTCACCGCCTCGATGCCGAAGGGCTTGGTCTTTGCCTGCGCCAGGTAGTTCGACACGGCGTTGTCGCAGGCGAGCTCGAAATCCGTCATCGTGCCGCCCTTCATGGCCTCCGCGCCGAGCGCCGCCGCGTGCTCCAGATAGCCCGAGGCGAACACCTGGGCGATGCCCTCGCCGCCCTCGGCGGCCTGGCAGAGCACGTCCCGGTCAACAGTGCCGCCCGGTACCAGCGCCGTCAGCATGAAGTCGCGGTCCTTGCCCATGCGCACCGTGCGCACCGCCGCGCGCAGATTCGCGCTGTCTATCATCGTGCGCACATAGCCGCGCACGAACTCGCTGCCCGTGGCCTCCGCCAGCTTCAGCAGCTCGGCGAAATACGCCGCATCCAGCTCAAAGTCGGCCAGCTGCGGGTTGCCCGTGCGGGCCAGGACGCTCCTGGCCTCCTCATAGGCCTTCGCCATGTCGGCGGGCAGGTTCGAGAGCGTCTCCTCCGCCACGGCCTCCTTGAGCTTCGCCGCCGGGACCCTGCCGCAGTCGGACAGCAGCCGGTCGCCCGACACCTCCGCGCCCGCGGCCTTCACCAGCGTCTTTATATTGTGGTAGTCGTACTTCAGCCTGAAAATGTCCACGACCTCGGGCTGCGCGGCCATGCCGGCGAGCTCCGCAAAGATATCGCTCCTGTGCTTCGTGAGCGCAGCGTCGATACCGGCGGCGTCCGCCTCGGACATGTCCTCATAGCCGCACTCGGCCAGGAGCTTTGCGGCCTCGGCATAGCTGCCCGCGGCGAGCATCCTGTCCATCCTGTCGCGGCCGAGCATATTGCCCTCGCGCGCGCGCAGCATCGCAGACATAGTCAGATATTCGGTATCCTTCGTCTTCTTAGACAAGTCCTTACCCCCTTGTCCGTCAGTTTGCGCCGCCGAACGCGGCCTCAGCCCTCAAAGAGCACCTCCGCCACGCGCGCCGCAAGCTCTCCCCTCGAGAGCTCCAGCAGTGTGTCCACCGTGCAGTTGACTTCGATGTCGCCCTGCTTCAAAATGAGCCCGCCTGTCATCTCGCGCGTGTCCGCGGAGAGGGTCAGCACGCCGGCTACGCCCTTCTTGGAGAGCTGCTCGTTCGCGGCCTTTACGACCTTTGCGCCCACGGCGGCCCTGTCCTTCTTCGAGAGGATGACTTCCTCCTGGCCGGTTATGGAGGCCTCGGCCGCTTCCCTGGCCAGGAAGGCGACATAGTCAGCCTCCGGCAGCTCGGTGAGCTTGGCCTTGGCCCTGTCGAAAGCCTTCGAGACGGCCTCCTGCTTCATCGTGAGCACGCCCTTGCGGGCCTCGAGCCGAGCCGTCCTGCCCATGCGCTGTACCCGCTGCTCCGTGTCCTTGACTCCCTCACGCACCAGCTTCCAGTACTGCTCCTGGGCAAGCCGCTCGTTCTCCGCGCGGATCTCCGCGCAGCGCGCTTCGGACTCGGCGCGGATGGCGGCACATTCCGCCTCCGCGTCCGCCCTGATGCGAGCGGTTATTTTTTCGATTCCGTTCATGGCAGTCCCAACCTTGCCGATCAGGCGCCGCTCAACCGATGTTGAGGATCATGAGCATGGAGGCGAGCAGGGCCAGAATGGCGTAGAACTCGACGGTGATGCAGAGCACCATGCCCTTGGACCAGTCGTCCGGCTTCTTAGCCAGCAGGTTGATGGAGGCGGCGGCCACGCGGCCCTGGGCAATGGCGGAGATCATGCCGCCCAGCGCCATCGGCAGGCAGGCGACGAAGTAACGCAGGCCCTCGGTGACGGTCATGTCGATGATCGTGCCGTCCAGCAGGCCCATGCGGAACGAGGCGAAGAACCAGACGACGAGGCCGTACAGGCCCTGCGTGCCGGGGATGACCTGCAGGATCATGACCTTGCCGAACTTGCCGGGATCTTCACACAGCAGGCCGGCGCCCGCTTCGCCCGCGATGCCGGTGCCCTTCGCGGAGCCTATGCCGGAAAGAGCTGCAGCGAGGCCCGCACCGAGCAGGCCGAGTGCCATACCGCCGAACTGTTCAAGAAACATTTTAATTTCCTCCTCTTATTTGTCGGTTGTCGCGACGTTTACAAATTTAGTGTTTATCTCAAGCGGTCTGAACGGCTTGCCGCCGTCCTTGTAGAACTTGCCGAAATACTCGAGGCACTGCAGCCTCAGGTCATGTACGAAGCAGCCGAGCAGGTTCAGCGCAAAGTTGAGCGCGTTGCCGGCTATGGAGATGATGAGGAACACGACTATGTTCCCGGCTATCGCGCCGATGGTGTTGAACACCTGCGCGATGACGCTGCCCGCCAGCATGAGGGCCATGAGACGCGAATAGCTCAGTATGTCGCCGAAGTAACCGGTCACGCCGTTGTACACGGCCCCGATGAAGCCGGAGAAGATGCCGAAGCCCTTCTTGCCCCTGCCGGAGCCGATGGCCAGCATCACGATGCCGATGACGAGCACCACGGGCACGCCCGCGACGCTGCCGATGCCCAGCGCGGCCAGGCCGCCGCCGATGAAGATGACCCACCAGGTGCCCTCTTCAAACACGGCCCCGAACACGTCGCCGGACTTGCACTTTTCCACAAAGCTGATGATCATGCCCGTGATGATCTGGATGACGCCCAGCACCATCGCGCCCAGGAGGATCATGATGGTGTCATTGAGCGGGGTGAACAGCGCGGGCAGGCCCTGCCAAGTGGTATCCGGGTTTATTATCTTGGCTATCTGGAGCGGGGCGTCGCCGAAGAAGCCGCCCGTTATCGCGCCCCAGATGGTGGTCGTGATGCCGCACCAGAGCATGAGCTCGAAGAAGTTCCTCATGCCCCTCTTGGGCCGCTTCTTGCCCAGCACCAGCGCCGCCAGGATTATCATGAGTATGCCGTAACCCATGTCGGCGAGCATGATGCCGTAAAACAGGATGAAGAAGGGCGCCATGAGCGGGTTCGGGTCCACGCCGTCGTAGGCGGGGAGCGAATACATCTCAGTGACCATGTTCATCGCGCGGGTGAACTTGTTGTTTTTGAGCTTGACGGGCACATCGGGGTACTCGTCCTCGGCCGGCTGCGAGGTCTCCCAGGCGCAGTCGTACTTTGCCAGCACCGCCGCGAGCTCCTGCTCCTTCTCCTCGGGCACCCAGCCCTGGAGGCAGATGGCGGTCTCGGTCTGCATGAGCCGGGTCTCCGCCTCGGCGCGCGCGATCTTGGTCGTCATGGTGTCGGCGCGCAGCTTGAGCTCGGCCCTGTGCGGGGCTTCGGCGGCGATGGCCGAGGCCAGCTCGCCGTTTTCGCTGTTGAGTTCCGCAATTTTCTTTTCGCTTTTTTCAGCCGCCTGCCTGGCCGTGCAGTCGAACTCGCCGGGGCCCATGAGGTTGAAGCCCAGGGGCCGCAGCGCCTCGAGCGCCGCGTCCAGCTCATCCCTCAGGCAGACCAGCAGCACATAGTGCAGGCTCCTGTCGTCCGAGACGCGGAAGAGCTGGGCCTCCGGGGCCGCGGCGCCGAGAGCGGCGTCCGCCTCCGTCATGTCCAGCGCGGCCGGCAGGGAAGCCGTCATCGCGGCGGCGCGCTCCGTGCCCTTGCAGGAGAGCGGCAACTCGAGCGGCAGCCAGGGCGCGAGAGCCTCCAGCGTGGACTGCTCCCTCTGGATCTCGGCGTTGTTGCGCCTTATCCGCTCCTCCAGCTCCATGAGCTTTTCCGCCAGCTCTGTGCTTCCGGCCAGCTTGCCCTCGTCGAGCAGGTCCTTAACATCGGCGTCCGGCAGCGGCTTTAAAAAGCCCGTTTTTTCCGGAGCGTACTTGTCCAGCAGCTTCACCGCGTTCGTGAGCTCCGCATGCTGTGCCTTGACCTTTGACAGCTCTGCGGAGTCGCAGCGGCTCAGGGCCGGATACGCCTCCTCCGGAAGCTCGGCAGGTTCGCTGACCTCGACGCAGCCCAGAAGCAAAAGCTCCCGCAGCAGCGTCTGCCTGTCCGCAGACATGGCCAGCAGCCGCAGCTTTTTCATCTTTACTATCGCCATATCAGCCGTTCACTACCCTTTCCACGATAAGCGCGGCGGCCTTTTCGAGACGCGCGTCAGCCCTCGCACGCATGGCAGCCTTCTTGTTTTCGGTATCCGAAGCCAGCTGCTTTGCGTCCTCCCTGGCTTTTTCATCGGACTTCGCGCGCAGCTGGGCCAGCTCTGCGGCGGCTTTTTTCTCCGCCGCTTCGAGCGCAGTGCGCCCCTCGGCCTGCGCTGCGGCTTCCGCCGCCTTCGCCGCCGCCTGCGCCTCGGCTTTCATACGCTTCGCGTTCTCCTCGGCCTCGCCTATCGTTGTGATCGCTTCAAAAGACATTGATACACCTCCCACCGAAAAAGACGGATGCGGAAAGCGCCATCATCCGTCAAGTATCTACGCTATTAATAATACCAAAACCGCCGAAATTAAGCAAGCAAATTTGAACAATTTACATGATAAAATAGGTACTATTTCCTCCCCAAAAGCCGCGTCAGACTTTTGTCAATCTTCACGAATGTTTTTTCATTAACGAATTATAGCGACATTGTACTTGATTCGCGGAGGAAAACGTATTATAATGTAAAATCCTTGAGGCAAATAAAGAACCGTAAGTGGAGGTCATACATATGAGCACAACGGGCTACCGCCGCCGTCTGGGCGACCGGAAGGAGGGCCGCCGTCTGCGCACGCTGCCGGCGCTCAATCTCTTTACGCCGTACATCATGATCCAGCGCAACGACGCCTGCAACCAGTTTGCGGGCTCCATTGAGATAACGGAGACGGACCGCTGGCTGCGCTCCAAGCGGCAGGAGGGCTACAAGGGCCTGGGCATGCTGCATCTGTTCATTGCGGCGTACATCAGGGTCATATCCCAGCTGCCGGGCCTGAACCGTTTCGTCGCGGGCCAGAAGGTCTATGCGCGCAACGAGATACTCATAAACATGATGGTGAAGCGCGGCATCACGACGGACGCGGAGGAGACCTGCGCAAAGGTCGTCTTCGAGCCGACGGACACCATCTACGACGTCTACCGCAAGATGAACGAGGCCGTCGAGGCCATACGCGCCTCTGACGACAGCGGTACGGAGAAGGTCGCGGGCGCGCTCATGAAGATACCGGGGCTGTTTTTGAAGTTCGCGGTCTGGGTGCTGAGGGTGATGGATTACTTCGACCTCATCCCGATGTCGCTGCTGAGGGCGAGCCCCTTCCATGGCTCGATGATAATCACCGACCTCGGCTCGCTGGGCATCCCGCCGATATATCACCACCTGTACAACTTCGGCAACCTGCCTGTCTTCCTGGCCTTCGGCGCGAAGCGCAGGGAGATGGAGCTGGACCGCCACGGCCAGCCGGTCGAGCGCAAGTACGTCGACTACAAGGTCGTCTGCGACGAGCGCATAATAGACGGCGTCTACTACGCCGCCGCGTTCAAGCACATGAAATACTTCCTCAAGAACCCGCATGAGCTCGAAAGAGCCCCGGAGAAGGTCGTCGAGGACGTTTTTTGATAAAATATGGTATGCGGAAGGGCCCTGCGGGGCCCTTCCGTTTTTCATCCGCGGACATTTGTGCAGACTGTACATACATTTTTCTTTTCACGGGGCAGATTGTGATTGCTTATTGCGTGAGGAAGGTGGTATAATACAGTGTCTTTGTGCTTTGCATGGAGTGGGAAAAATATAGGCCGAGGAGCTGTTTTGACATGAATTATGAGAACCTGCGCCGCACGGATGCGGAGATCTTTGCCGCCATGGAGCGGGAACTGACCCGTCAGCGCGACCATATCGAGCTTATCGCTTCCGAGAATTTCACTTCGCCCGCAGTTATGGAGGCCGTCGGCAGCCATCTTACCAACAAATATGCCGAGGGCTATCCGGGCAAGCGTTTCTACGGCGGCTGTGAATATGTGGACGTCGTCGAGGATATCTGCCGCCAGAGGGCCAGGGAGCTCTTCGGGGCCGAGCACGCCAACGTGCAGCCGCACTCCGGCTCTCAGGCGAACGTCGCGGTGTATCTGGCGCTCACGAAGCCGGGCGACGTCATCATGGGCATGGACCTCGCCTGCGGCGGGCACCTGACCCACGGCGCCAGGGCCTCGATAACCGGCAAATACTTTGACGTGCGCCCCTACGGCGTCAACCCCGAGACCGAGCTCATCGACTACGACGAGATGCGGAAAATGGCCCGCGAGCTCCAGCCCAAGATGATAATCTCCGGCGCTTCCGCCTACTCTCGCATCATAGATTGGAAGGAGATACGCAGCATCTGCGACGAGGTCGGGGCCTACATGTTCGTGGACATGGCCCACATCGGCGGCCTGGTCGCGGGCGGCGCCCATCCCTCGCCCGTGCCCTATGCCGACGTGGTGACCACCACGACGCACAAGACCCTGCGCGGGCCGCGCGGCGCGCTCATCCTCTGCAAGGCCGAGCTGGCCAAGAAGATAGACTCCGCCATTTTCCCGGGCAGCCAGGGCGGCCCGCTCATGCACGTCATAGCGGGCAAGGCTGTGTGCCTGAAGGAAGCCATGCAGCCCGAGTTCGCCGAGTACCAGCACCAGGTCGTGCGCAACGCCGCGGCGCTGGCCGATACGCTGTCCAAGGGCGGCGTGCGGCTCGTCTCCGGCGGCACGGACAACCACCTGCTGCTCGCCGACGTCATGAGCATGGGCGTCACGGGCCGGGATATGCAGGAGCTGCTCGACAGGGCGCATATCACCGCGAACAAGAACGCCATACCCTTCGACCAGCAGCCGCCGCACCTGGGCAGCGGCGTGCGTTTCGGCTCGCCCGCGGCCACGACCCGCGGCATGAAGGAGCCCGAGATGCGGCGCATCGGCGAGCTCATACTCCGCCTCATGCAGGAGCGCGAGGACGCCGTGCCCGAGGTCAAGGCCGAGGTCATGGAGCTGTGCGAGCGCTTCCCGCTCTACCCGGGCGTCATCTGAGAAATGTACCGCGTATTCGTCGTTGAGGACGACCCGGTCATCTGCCGGGCGGTCTGCGCGAATATGGAGAGCTGGGGCTTCGAGGCCCGCGCCGCCGAGGACTTCGGGAACGTCATGGCGGAGTTTGCGGCCTTCGACCCCCAGCTCGTGCTGCTGGATATCTCCCTGCCCCGCTTTTCCGGCTACCACTGGTGCGCCGAGATACGCAGGGTGTCCAAGGTGCCGGTGATGTTCATCTCGAGCGCCTCGGACAACATGAACATCGTCATGGCCATGAACATGGGCGCGGACGACTTCATAGCCAAGCCCTTCGACCTGGAGGTGCTGACGGCGAAGGTGCAGGCGCTGCTGCGGCGGGCCTACGACTTTGCGGGCACGGGCCGGGTGCTGGAGTGTTCGGGCGCGGTGCTGGACATGGGCGCGGGCGCGCTCTCCTACGGCGGGCAGCAGCTGCAGCTCACGAAGAACGAGCTGCGCATACTCCAGGCGCTCATGGAAAAGCACGGCTCGGTCGTCAGCCGGGACGAGCTCATGCTCCGGCTCTGGCAGACGGACGATTTCGTGGACGAGAACACGCTGACGGTGAATGTCACGCGCCTGCGCCGCAAGCTCGAGGGCGTCGGGCTCGGCGACTTCATAAAGACCCGCAAGGGCCTGGGCTACAGCATAGACTGAGGGGGAAGTGCGATGTATATCCTCTCATATTTCAAACGGCACTGGAAGATACCAGTGCTGTTTCTGCTTTGCGCGGGAGTGTTCGCGCTGGTGCTGTCGCTCTACGAGCTGCCGACTGAGCCGGTGCTGTACGCCTCGGTGCTGTGCGCGGCGCTGGGCGTCCCGGCGCTGGCGGTGGACATGTGGGCCTACGTCCGGCGGATGCGGGCGCTGCACGAGCTCACAGGCAGCATCTGCGTCTCGATAGACCGCCTGCCCGAGCCCCGGGCGGGGATAGAGACGGAGTACGACAAGCTGCTGCGCGAGCTCTGGCGGGAGAGGTCGAGGCTGGACGCGGAATACAGCGCGGCTCGGCGCGAGGCCGAGGACTACTACGCCATGTGGGCGCACCAGATAAAGACGCCCATAGCGGCGATGCGGCTGCTGCTGCAGCAGGGCGACGCGCCGGACAAGGCGGCGGTCTCGGCGGAGCTGTTCAGGATAGAGCAGTATGTGGACATGGTGCTCTCGTACCAGCGGCTGGGCAGCGATACCGTGGATCTGGTGCTGCGCAGCGTGGAGCTCGACCGCGTGGTGCGCGGCTGCGTGCGCAAGTTTGCGGGGCTGTTCATCTTGAAGAAGTTGTCGGTGGAGCTGGAAGAGACGGGCCTTGCCGTGCTGACGGACGAGAAATGGCTGGCCTTCGTGATAGAGCAGCTGCTCTCGAACGCGCTCAAATATACGAAAACGGGGCGCATAAGCATCTACGCCGAAGGCCGCGCGCTGGTGGTGGAGGACACGGGCACGGGCATTGCGGCGGAGGATCTGCCGCGCCTGGGCGAGCGCGGCTTCACCGGCTATAACGGCCGCGAGGAGCGCGGCTCCACCGGCCTGGGCCTCTACCTGTGCCGGAGGATATGCGCAAAGCTGGGCCACGACCTGAACTTCGAGTCCGAACCCGGCCGCGGCACCCGAGCCATCATAGGCTTCCCAGAGCATCCCCTGGAAACAGAATGACCCCGCGCGCCGCCAGGCGCGCGGGTTTTTGCGTTGGTGCGTTGCCGTAGCCGCGTGCGGGCGGCGCACCGACCCCGGTGCGCCGTTTGTGATGGTTTCGCAGCCGTGTACGGTTTGCACCAACCCGTAGGGGTCGGCGTCCCCGACGACCCGGCCGCGCGCCGCCTGGCGCGCGGTGCGCCGGCGTAAGCCGGCGTGGGCGCGTGGGGTTGGCGTCATCCGAAACCGTCGCGTCCGGGCGGGGGTGGAACCCCGCCCCTACAGGTGGTGGTGCGTTTCCGTGGCCGTGTGCGGGCGGCGCATCGGGGTCGATGCGCCCTACGGCTGGTTTGTTTCGCTCAAAGCGTTGCCATATATCCAAACGCGGAGCGTTTCACCTTTTCCGGAGACTGCGGAGGAGATGTGGACCTTTGCCGCATCGACGACGTCAGTCGATATTTAAAATAAAACGCCGCCCAAAGGGCGGCTGCTACCTTATTCCCCTTCGTACCGTTCCCAACAAAAAGCCGCTTTTCTTTGGGGCTCCACTCCCGTTTCTTTGGGCAAGGGCCAAAGAAATGGGGTGGAATCTCCCGGTTCAGCGATTGGTAACGATCTCGCCGTTTTCCTTTTCGTACTCCCTAATGCAATCCCTTATCAATATCAGCACCTGGCTGTTAGCGGAACGGCCCTCGTAATCTGCTACAACGTGCAGTTTATCGAGCAGTTTATCGTCAATCCTTATTGTTAGACTTCTTATTGCCATGAAAATGCCTCCACATTACACACAAATTATATTCATATTATGTGCAAAGTGTGTTATGATTCATAAAGTGGCGTTAATGTGACGTCAAAATATGGTCAAGGAGGCAATATTATGCCGGACTACGCAAAAATGTACCGCATCCTGTTCAACGCCATGACAGACGCCCTGCGCGAGCTGGAAGCGGGCAGGCCGGAGCAGGCGCGGCAAATAATCATCGAGGCCCAGCGGCTCACCGAGGAACTGTACATGGAGGCATGAAAAAGCCGCCGCCCATTGCCGGGCGGCGGACTTGTTATTACTCGGGCAGCTTGCAGACGTCTATCCACTCCAGGGCGTTAGAGTACTTCCACAGCTCGTCCATGTTCAGCTCGATGGCGCTTGCGCCGCTGCCCACCGCGGGGTAGACGGTCTCGAAGCGCTTCATGCTCTCGTCGAGGTACACGTCCACGCCGTCGTTGATGCCGAAGGGGCAGACGCCGCCGACGGGGTGGCCCACCAGCTCCAGCACCTCGTCGGCGGTGAGCATCTTGGCCTTGAAGTGGAACTTCTCCTTGAACTTGTGGTTATCTATCCGCGCGTCGCCGGCGGCGAGTATCAGCAGCGCGCCGCCGTCGGGCCGCTTGAACGACAGGGTCTTCGCTATCCGCGCGCCCTCCACGCCCAGCGCCTTCGCCGCGAGCTCGACCGTCGCGGACGATACCGTAAACTCTATCACGCGGTCCTCCATGCCGAACTGGCGGAAATACGCGCGTCCCCTCTCAATGGACATACTTCTCTTTGCCTCTCTTTCGAATCATTTGCAGAACCATTCCAGCAGATCCAGCGTCCCCTCGCCCTGGGCCATGGCCAGGCTCTCGGTGAGCAGCACGTCGTCTATGTCGTAATACTGCACGAAGTAGCTGAGCGTCATGGCGTTGTACTTGCGGTAGTCTATGACGTAGACGTTGTGGTAATTCTGGCTCAGGAAGGGCGCAAAGGGGTTGCCGAAGGAATCTTTTATGACGACGCAGTTGGGGCCGTCAGGAAGGTCGTTGTTCGTGATGGTGACCAGCGGGTGGTCGCCGCCCAGGAAGGTCATGTACTTCGAGTAGATGCTGGACTTCGACATGTCCGTCAGCACCGGCCACTCGAAGGAGCTGCCGTTCTCCTTAGTTATCATCATCGTTATATCGCCCGGCGGGTCGTAGGCCGTGACGTTGTCCTCGCGCAGCTTCGAGCTCTGCGCGCAGTTGCCGTAGAACGAGCCCAAAAACGGGCCCATGTCCAGCTCCTCGAAGTCCTCGAGCGCCGCGGGCTCGAGGCCCGCCACATTGCAGAACTGCTCGTAGGAATAGTACGCCGCCAGCGCCGTCCAGTGGTGGTCGGTGCGGAAATACAGGTACTCGTCGTTGTGCTCGATGAGCGTGTTGAACACGTTCACGCCCTTTACGTTCTCGTTCACCTGCGAGAAGATGTAGCTTATCGTCTGGCCCTGGTCCGTGCACTTGAGCAGCTCCATGTAGTCCGAGGACACCACCACGCCCACGCTCGTCGGGATGAGGATGTCGTAGAGCGTCACGCCGTACTGCCCGAGCATATCGGCGCAGGAGTTCACCAGCTTGACGTGCCTGTCCGAGCCGTACTGCGAGAAGCCGTAGTACGAGAAGGCCGCGTCGCCAATCTGCAGCACGTTGCCGTAGATGACTTCCGTCTCATCGTCCACCTCGAGGCCGCCCCAGTGCTCGACGGATTCCTCCGGCGGCGAGGTCAGCACGACCTCGGGCGTCGGCGGCGGGGTGGGTTCCGGCGTCGGCTCCGGCGTGGGCGTGGGCTCCGGCGTCGGCGTCGGGGAAGCTTCGGGCGCGGCGCTCTCCACCGGCGGCAGCTCGTCCGCCTCGCCCAGGTCGCCGTAGATCACCACGTCGTTTATCCCGTGCAGCTCGCCCAGGCGGGTAGAGACGCTCATCCAGTAGTCCCGGAAGGGGAAGGTGTCCGAAAACCACAGGCCGATCTGGTCGAAATACTCGCCCGAGAGCAGCGTGTCCACGGAGAAATCGGGAAACTCCGTCAGCCGGCGCTTCTCGCTCTCCGACTCCGTGGGCCGCAGGGGTATGATGAAGGCCACGATGGTCAGCACGAAGAGCACTGTGAAAAACGGCGCGGCGACCCTGGCCCGGCGGCGTTTCTGTTCGCGGCGGCGGGCTTTTTCGGACTTGTATTTTCCGCTGTCGTTCATGCGCGCACCTCAGAAATTGAAGTAGATGAAGAAGTCATAGCTGTCGCCCACCAGCGAGGCCGTAGAGAGCAGCAGCAGGAGGATGGGGAAGATGATGTAGGCCCCAAGGTTCCAGAGCCTTTCCCCGGAAATGCTCCGGCACAGGCGCTTGCCCGCGCCCGCCGCCATGCACTTAGCCAGCGGCGTGCAGGCCAGGACGGAGACGGCGAGCAGGAAGAGGTTGTTCTTCAGCAGCGTCAGGCTCACGAAGTCCGAGGCCGCGTTGCCGTTTGCCGTGAACAGGCCCAGGAACACCGTCCAGCCCAGGCGCACGTCCGTGAAGTGGAAGAGTATCCAGCCCGCGAAGACCACGAACAGCAGGTAGATATGCGGCAGGACGTGGAGCTTGTCAAAGAGCTTTTTGAGAAACAGCCGCTCGATGACGATGAAGACGAAAAAATAAAGGCCCCAGAGCACGAAGTTCCAGTTCGCGCCGTGCCACAGGCCCGTGAGCGCCCAGACGACGAAGAGGTTCAGCACCGAGCGCGCCTTGGAGCAGCGGCTGCCGCCCAGCGGGATGTAGACGTAGTCGCGGAAGAAGGTGCCGAGCGAGATGTGCCAGCGCCGCCAGAACTCCGTGACCGTCTTCGACATATACGGGTAGTCGAAGTTCTCAAGGTAGTGCAGCCCGAGCATCCTGCCCATGCCGATAGCCATGTCGGAGTAGGCGGAAAAATCGAGGTATATCTGCAGCATGAAGGCCGCGACGCCCACCCAGGCGCCCAGGGCCGTGAGGCCCGAGAGCGTGTGCAGGTTCTCGGCAAAGAGCGAGGCGTTGGAGGCGGTATCCGGCGAGAGCAGCAGCTGGTCCGCCAGGGCGCCGCAGGGGTCAGCGAGCAGGGTCTTCTTCGCCAGGCCGATGCTGAAGCGCGTGATGCCGGGCAGCAGGTCTCGGCTGTCGCGCTCCACAAACAGCTCGTGCGCAATGGTCTTGTACCGCACTATCGGCCCCGCCACGCACTGGTGGAACAGCGCGGCGTACAGCAGCACGTTCAGATAGCTCGGCTGCGCCTCGGCGTCGCCGCGGTAGACGTCCACGACGTAGGTCAGCAGCTGGAAGGTGTAAAACGAGATGCCGATGGGCAGGGCGATGTCCGCAATGAAGCCCGGCACCTGCCCGAAGACAGAGCAGACCAGGCCCGAATACTTGAAAAAGCCGATGAGCAGGATGTCGATGGCGCAGGACACGGCGACCCAGAGCTTCCTGCGGCCCTGCCTGTCCGTCCGCGACACCCTCAGCGCGCAGAACCAGGAGGTCAGCGCCATGAACATCAGCAGCAGGACGTACTTCGGCTCGCCCCAGGCGTAGAAAATGAGCGAGAACACGAGCAGCGACATATTTTTTGCCTCTCTGCTGCGGCACAGCACATAGGCCAGCAGCGAGAGGGGCAAAAAAGCATATAGGAATATGAGGCTTGAAAATACCATGTCCTCTTCACCAAACAACAAAAATCTTATGTTGTATTATATACCAAGCCCGTTTACCATGCAAGGCAAATTTCGCCGCGCTTCGCGGCGGCGCAGACCCCGTCAGGCGCCGTCTCCCTGACCCTTGCTGAAATATCCGAAGATGCCCATGAGCGACCACATGTTGTATTCAATGTACTTCACGTCCTCGGTGACGTAGATCTTGCCCGTGGTGTCGGTGAAGTGCACCCGCGTGAGCCGGTCGTTCTGCCGCAGGAAAAACCAGCGGTGGAAGCGGTCCTCGTTTGCAAAGTCGTGGCTGTCGAAGCAGGGGAAGCGCTCGGCGAGATAGAGCACCTCGCGCCCGTAGCAGTCCCGGCACCAGGTCTTGTAGCTGTCGTGCTCGGTAAAGAGCTGCTCGAGGCTCGTGTAGCGCCTGCCGGCGGCGGTGAAGCTGCCCGACGCCGGGTAGGTCCTCGACGTCTCGGCCGGCTCGCGCACGGAAAGCGGCGCGCCCTGCGCGTCCTTCG
The DNA here is from genome assembly GCA_944387285.1 of uncultured Oscillospiraceae bacterium. GTDB lineage: Bacteria > Bacillota > Clostridia > Oscillospirales > Oscillospiraceae > Scatomorpha. Next base: position 80,331 of record CALXEH010000003.1, read on the forward strand.
CCAGGCTGACCCAGCGCAGGCGGAAGCTAGAATAGCTTGCAAGCGGGTAGTTGAGCCGCGGCCCCTCGCCGCAGCTCTGGGGAATCATCTTGCCGCTCCAGGGCAGATCCGGCCCGGGCGCGGCGGCTTTGCCGAACAATCTCATGTCTGCGCCTCCCTTCTGTACGCTGAGATTATACCACCGGCCGGGGCGGCTGTCATCTGTTCAAACGCGCGGGAACGTGGTATAATGCCTAAAATATCGGAGCGGAGGGTCGGATATGTCCAAAAACGAGAAAAACGAGAGATCAAAACAGGGCGGCGAGCCGGGAGAACTCAAGCTCGCGCCCTTTATGCGCCTGCTCAAGGCCCTGCACAGCCTGGGCGCGCCCGACGACTTCACGCCCGAGGACCTGGAAAAGCAGCGCCGCTCCCAGGACGCGCTGGGGAATATGGCGGCGTCCATGTCGGGCCTGGCCTGGGAGCCCTTCGAGCTCGGCGGCATGCCCGCGGCCTGGATGCGCCTGGAGCGCGAGCATAAGCGCCGCCGGGTCATACTCTACTGCCACGGCGGCGGCTATACCAGCGGCGGGCTGGGCTTTTCCAAGGTGCTGGCCTCCAAACTCTGCCGCGCCACGGGCCTGGACGTGCTGGCCTTCGACTACCGCCTCGCGCCAGAGCACCCCTACCCGGCGGCCATAGAGGACGGCCAGGCCGCCTGGGATTACCTCATGCGCCACGGCTTCGGCGCCCGGGACGTCATACTCGCGGGCGATTCCGCCGGCGGCAACCTCGCCCTGGTGCTCTGCCTCGGCCTGAAGGACGAGGGCCGGCTGCTGCCCGGGGCCCTGCTGCTCATGTCGCCCTGGACGGATATGACCATGACAGGCGAGAGCCTGAGCGAGCGCGCCGATATAGACCCCGTGCTCACGCCGGAATACATGCGCGCCGTGCGCGAGGCCTACGCCGGAGGCCTGGACCCCGCCCAGCCCTGCCTCACGCCCTTAAACGGCGACTTCGCCGGCTTCCCGCCCACGCTCATCCAGGTGGGTACCCACGAGCTGCTCTACTCCGACGCCGAACGTCTCGCCGGCCGCATGAAAGCCGCCGGCGCCGAATGCCGCCTCGAAGTCTGGGAAAACATGTGGCACGACTTCCAGATGTACCCCAGCAAAACCGCCGCCAACGCCATGCAGAATATGGCCTACTTCCTGCTCGAACAGTGCTGAGAAATATTCGCAAGGTACCTTGACAATTGCTGAGGGGAGTGCTATACTCATAATCGCAAGGTACCTAATGAATGTTTGAAGGAGTGTTTACGATATGTCAGAGCGGGAATTTGAATTTGAAAGCGATGGCCGCTGCCCGGGCTGCCCGAGACATTGCGAGCTCAGCTCGCCCGGCTGCGTCCGCGGCGAGGCCTACGCCAGGGGAGAGACGCCGCCCGAGCATGAACACGGGCCCCACCACGGCCCGGAACACGGCCCGGAGCATGAATACGGGCCCCACCACGGCCCGGAACACGGCCCAGAGCATGAACATGGGCCCCACCACGGCCCGGGGCCGCATCACGGGCCGCACGGAAGGGGCCCGGGCCGTCCGCCCAGGCCGGAGCCGCCGGAGCCGGAGCCGGACAGGGACAGCCTGCTCGGCCTCATGCGGCGCTGCGGGCACTATCTGGCCCACAGGGCCGGGGCGGTGAGCAGCCGCGAGCGCGTGCTCAAGCTGCTGTTCGAGCGCGGCGAGATGGCCCAGGCCGACCTCGTGCAGCTGCTGGACCTGCGCAGCGCCTCGGTGAGCGAGCAGCTGGGCAAGCTGGAAGCGCAGGGCCTGGTCGTGCGCCGCCGCAGCGAGGAGGACAGGCGCGGCGTCACGATAGAGCTGACCGAAGCCGGCCGCGAGCTGGCCGGGTCGCTGCCCGAGGGCGCTCAGGGCGCTTTCGCGGCCCTGGACGAGTCCGAGCGCGAGCAGCTGTCAGCCCTGCTGAAAAAGCTGCTATCAAATTGGGAGAAATGAACAAAAAAACCGCCCCGTCCCCTGGCAGGGGACGGGGCGGCCGGTCAGAGCGCGCGAGCGCTGAAGTCCTCGACTATCGAGGCGGCCACGCCGTCGGCGGAGATATCGCCGGCGGTTATTTTTTTGGCGGCCTCGGGCACGGCGGCTGCGGTGACAGG